>JAWOBE010000215.1:0-7399 GCA_046498185.1 Desulfatiglandaceae bacterium
TGGAACTTCCCAATCCGGATTACCGGCTTCCACCCGGGTTGAAGTGCAAGGTGATGTTTCACAAATAGCGAGTAGGGGAGGGGTTTACCTGTCGGGCGTAGCCTTAGCGAAGACTGACCCCCTCCCTTCGCCCCGGAGTCCTATTCGGGCGATATGGTAATCGCGAACGCCTGCGGGCGGGGATAAACCCCGCCCCTACGGAAATCTTTAAATTAATCGTTGTCAGCGAAGCGGTTGTCGTTGTCGTAATCGAAAATCTCTCGGCGTCGGTATCGGGATCCTCTGTTTTTGGAGTGTCGAAACGCAGTTTTGACGTGATGCATCGCTGCGGGCCAAATCGCGGTAGAAAACCGCTTCCACAGTTCGAGGCCAATTTTTCCCGCTTGCAAACGTCATAAGCCTCTGCTATTTTTCATGCTAAATGACCGTCTTATTTGCTTCCATCGATATCGGCAGCCACACGGCCCGGCTGCTTGTGGCTCGAAGCGGGGAGCCTTTTCCTTCCCTGAACCCTGTTTTGCGCAAAAGAGCCTACACTCGTCTAGCGGGAGATTTTATACGTTCCGGCCGAAAAGTCATCCCTGATACCGCGGTTGATCGGATCGCCTTCGTGTTGGAAGATTTCCTGGCATTGGCGAAAATCCATCGGGTCGGGCGGATATACGCCGCGGCTACAGGGGTTTTGAGAGAAGCTGAAAACAGGGACCATGTGCTGGAGGCGCTGAACCGGCTGACCGGTCTCGAAATCCGATGTTTGAGCGGGGAGGAGGAGGCACTTCTGAGCTCTCTCGGCGTCGTTCACGCACTGGGGCTGGGAGACCCTCCTTACGTGGTTTTCGACCTGGGAGGGGGAAGCACCGAAATCGTGGTTGATAGTTGCGGGAATCGGATAGTTGAATCCCTGCCCTTGGGTGCTTCGGTTCTGACAAGTCGGTTTTTTGCTTCAGATCCTCCGGCTGCGGGGGAGATCATGGAGCTTGAATCGGAAATCCAGAGAGTGCTGAAAAGGGCGGAAATAAGGATTCCGGGGGAGAAGGCCGCCAATGTGATTGCAGGGACCGGCGGCACCGTGACCGCGCTTGCGGCTGTGCTTGATGATGTGGGCACGGATGGAATAGTTCCTGAAAGGATAAACGGTTTGCGGGTGGAGCTTCAGCAGGTGAATGAATTAATCGGATCCTGGCAGAAGCTGAGTATTCAGGAAAGGATGCGGTTTTCAGACCTTGATGAGGGCCGCGCCGAGGTCATCCTCGCCGGTGCGATGGTGGTGAGGGCAATAATGCATTATTTCGGCGGCGGCGTTACGGCCTGTATGTCCGATTTGCTGGAAGGTTTGATCATAGAATCTGGGGGTGGATATGAACGAAAATGAAATTCCGTTGGGATTGACATTTGATGATGTGGTCCTGGTGCCGTCTCATTCGACGGTGATGCCGGGAGAGGTGGATATCACGACCCGCCTTTCGCGGAACGTTAATTTGAACCTACCAATAGTCAGCGCCGCGATGGATACCGTCACGGAAGCCGACACCGCGATAACATTGGCGAGACAGGGAGGCATCGGATTCATTCACAAGAACATGAGCATCGAACGCCAATGCCTGGAGGTGGAAAAGGTAAAAAAGTCGGAAAGTGGCATGATTGTGGACCCGATCACGATCGGCCCTGAAAGCAAGATATATGAAGTGCTGGATATTATGGGCAAATACAAGATATCTGGAGTCCCGGTCGTGAAGGATGGAAACTTGGTGGGGATTATCACCAACAGGGATCTCAGGTTTGAAACAAACCTGGACCAGCGTGTGGGCAACGTGATGACCAAGGAAAACCTTGCCACCGCGAGGGTCGGCATTACGCTCGAAGAATCAAAAGCGATTCTTCACGAAAGGCGGATAGAGAAACTTCTTGTCGTGGACGAGCACGGAAAGCTGAAAGGCCTTATCACGATAAAAGATATCGAAAAGATCAGGAAGTACCCGAGTGCATGCAAGGACGCCCTTGGAAGGCTCAGGGTTGGGGCCGCGGTCGGCGTAAGCGGGGATGTTGAAGAGCGTGTAGTCGGCCTTCGTGCCGCGTCGGTGGATTTAATCGCGGTGGATACTGCTCATGGTCACTCTGAGCGGGTGCTTCAGGCCGTGCGTTTGTTAAAGAAAAAATACCCGGATCTCGAATTGGTCGCCGGAAACGTCGCGACGCCGGAAGGAACCCGCGCTTTGATCGATGCGGGGGTCGATGCCGTGAAGGTGGGTGTCGGGCCGGGTTCGATCTGCACCACAAGAGTGGTGGCAGGGGTGGGTGTGCCCCAGTTGACGGCAGTCATGGCATGCACCAAGGAAGCCCGGGGCTCCGATGTGCCCGTGATCGCCGACGGCGGCATCAAGTTTTCCGGCGACGTCACCAAGGCGCTGGCTGCCGGCGCGGATTGCGTGATGATCGGAGGGCTTTTCGCGGGCACCGATGAGAGCCCGGGGGAAACGATCCTGTTTCAGGGAAGAACCTACAAGGTTTACCGGGGAATGGGTTCTGTCGAGGCGATGAAGGAGGGCAGCCGTGATCGGTATTTCCAGGAGGAGTTCGACGTAGACAAAAAATTCGTGCCGGAAGGCATCGTCGGCAGAGTGCCCTACCGGGGGCCGCTCACTGATACGATCTATCAGCTTGCGGGGGGGCTGAGGTCCGGAATGGGATACGTGGGTTGCCGGAATATTGAAATGCTTCATTCAAAAGCGGGTTTCTTCCGGATAACTCCGGCGGGCTTGAAGGAAAGTCATGTTCACGACGTGATTATCACCAAGGAGGCGCCTAACTACCGGGTGGAGTGAAATGAGTACAAATGCTTATTCAGAGAAGGTGTTGATCCTGGATTTTGGTTCTCAGTATACACAGCTGATAGCCCGCAGGGTCCGGGAAGCGAAAGTTTATTGTGAGATTCACCCGTTCAATCTTCCCATGGAGGAGATTGAGGCTTATCGACCCAAGGGGATTATTCTTTCAGGCGGCCCGGCGAGTATATACGACAAAAACGCCCCAATGGCCGCGCGCGGGGTGCTTTCCCTTGGAGTACCGGTGCTCGGGATATGTTATGGGATGCAGTTTTTGACCCATGTGCTCGGTGGGAGCGTCGGTTACGCTCAGGACAGGGAATACGGCAGCGCAATGATCTCCGTACAGGAATCCGGGGATCTTTTTGAAGGCTTGGAGGGGTTCGAAGAGCAACCCGTCTGGATGAGCCATGGCGACCGTATAGACCGCATGCCGGATGGGTTTCGAATCCTTGCCGCGAGCAGGAACAGCCCGATAGCGGCTATGGCGGATGTTACGAAGAAATTTTACGGGGTCCAGTTTCACCCGGAGGTGGCGCATACGCCGGAGGGGAAACGGATTCTCAAGAATTTTCTGTTCAGAATCTGCGGGTGTAAACCCGTCTGGACGATGACTTCCTTTGTCCGCCGCACGATCAGGCGGTTGCGCGAGGAGATAGGAGAAAAGGAAAGGGTCCTGTGCGGCCTTTCAGGCGGGGTGGATTCTTCCGTGACCGCCGTGCTTCTGCATCGGGCGATCGGGGACAGGCTTTCGTGCATTTTCGTGGATAACGGTCTTTTACGCCGCGGTGAAGCCGAAGAGGTTTCCCGCACCTTCAAGGAATACTACGGAATGGACTTTCATCTGGTGGACGCCTCGGATGTATTTCTGAAGAGCCTCCGGGGTATCGTCGAACCGGAGGAGAAGCGTAAGATAATCGGCCGGGAGTTCATCCGCGTATTTGAACAAAAAGCGATTGAACTCGGCGATGCGAAGTACCTGGCGCAGGGGACTTTATACCCGGATGTAATCGAAAGTGTTTCGTTTAAAGGCCCTTCGTCTGTTATAAAGTCACACCACAATGTCGGCGGCTTGCCTGAAATCATGAACCTCCGCCTGGTTGAGCCGCTCCGGGAGCTTTTCAAGGATGAAGTTCGCGAGGTCGGGATTGAACTCGATCTTCCAAGGGAAATGGTTTTGCGCCAGCCGTTTCCAGGGCCGGGCCTTGCCATACGTGTGCTTGGGGAAATTACGGTCGAACGACTGAACATCCTGAGGGCCGCGGATTTAATCGTGCAGGAGGAGATTTCTACCGCCGGCCTTTACGAGAAAGTGTGGCAGTCCTTCGCCGTGTTGCTGCCTGTCAGGACGGTTGGTGTCATGGGTGATGAAAGAACTTACGAGAGCGTAATCGCGGTCAGGGTGGTGGACAGCCTGGATGCGATGACAGCGGATTGGTCGCGGGTTCCGTATACCGTTTTGGGACGTATCTCGAATCGCATCATAAACAGCGTGAACGGAGTAAATCGTGTCGTTTACGATATTTCATCAAAGCCACCCGGCACGATAGAGTGGGAATAAAAAAAGAAGGAGGTGAAACATGGAAAAATCCATTAAATATTACTGGGCTAAGCGGCTGGCCGATTTAAAGGAGGCTTTTGAAGCGAATAATTTTCAGGCGTTCATAGCCTCGAGCCTGGAGGATGCTAAAAAGCTTGTACTGGAAGAACTTCTGCCTGCATCAGGTGCGAAGAAGCTAAGCTGGGGAGGATCGATGACGTTTGTCGCCACCGGCCTTTACCATGCGCTAAGGGAGAGGAGCGACCTGGAGATCCTGGACACTTTCCGCAGAGACATGCCCGCCGAAGATTTAATTGAACTCCGCCGGCAGGCTTTGCTTTCGGATCTTTTTATCACCGGTAGCAACGCGGTCACAGAAGCGGGGCAACTGGTGAACCTGGATATGACCGGAAACCGGGTGGCCGCCCTCGCTTTCGGGCCGAAAAAAGTGATCGTGCTGGTTGGAAGGAACAAGATCTGCACCGATCTTGACGAAGCGATGAAACGAGTGAAAGATTATGCGGCGCCAACCAATGCGATGAGGCTCGACAAAAAGGTCCCCTGCGCAAAAACCACCTATTGCGAGGAATGCAGGAGCCCCGATCGCATCTGCAACACCTGGAACATCACCGAAAAAAGTTATCCCAAGGGCCGCATCTCCGTGGTGTTGATGGACGTCGAAGCCGGGCTTTAGGGTTCCAACGGTAACAAAGGACTCATTCAGACATGAAAGTCGTAAAAATAGGGGGCGGTTGCCTTAAAGGCAGGAAAAATATCGCCCGGATATTGGATTTAATTGAAGAGCGCGGGAAAGAAAACGTGTTCATTGTTTCGGCGTTTAACGGAATAACGGATCTGCTTGTTTCCGGCATGCAGGATGCTCTTGAAGATGAGGCGAACATCCCCCGTATCATGAGCCGGTTGAAAAACCGCCACGTGTTGACTGCGAGGCACCTGATGTCCTCGTCGGTGCACATGCGCAAGTTTATAACAGACCTCAACAAGTCATTGAGTCAGCTGGAAAGGTTGTACTACGGCCTTAATTTCACCAGAGAAATTACTCCGCGCTTAAGAGATGTGATTGGAAGCTTCGGGGAACGGTTATCCGTAAAACTGCTTGTCGGCGTGCTCAGGGAAAGAGGTCTGCAGACAACGTATCGCATGCCGCATGCAATAGGGCTTGTGACCGACGGAAGGTTCGGGGATTCTACGGCCGACATGAAAAAAACCGGGGAGAACCTTAAACGTAACATTCTTCCACTTTTGAAGGAGGGTATGTGCGTATTCATCCCGGGCTTTTTCGGCGTCAGCGAAACCGGTGACATCACGACATTCGGTAGAGGGGGAAGCGATTATTCCGCCGCCGTTGTAGCTGTGGCCCTCGAGGCGGACACTCTCGAGATATGGAAGGACACCGAAGGCTATTTGAGCGCGGATCCGAGGTTCGTTCCTGATGCCAGGCGGATTTCGGTGTTGAGCTACGATGAAGCAGCGGAGCTTTCGTATTTCGGTGCAAAGATTCTACATCCCCGCACCGTGGAGCCGATACGAAAAACAAATTTGAACATCGCGATCAAGAATACGGTGAATCCGGACGCCCCGGGAAGCTTGATAACCCCTCGAAGCGGGAAGGCGGACACGGTGGTCAAAAGCGTGGCCTGCGAAACCGACATCGCCATTCTCAAGGTGCACGGGTCGGCTGTGGGTGCAAGACCTGGCATACTCGGGAACGTGGCGAACCGCCTTTCCCAGAGGGGCATCAATATCAAGTCCGCGGTGACCAGTCAGACGTGCATAAGCCTGCTGCTTTCCCTCGAGGACCTGGAGCCGGGCTACAAGGCTCTCATGGGACTCAAACCAAAGCCCTACCGGCGCCTGGAACGTATAAATGATGTGGCGATGGTGAGCATTGTCGGGGAAGGGTTGGGCCAGCATCGGGGAGTCGCCGCCCGATGCTTCACGGCAGTCGCCGAATGCGGGGTCAACGTGGAGATGATTTCTTTCGGGCCGTCCCCGGTGGCGCTATATTTCCTGGTTAAAAGCGCTGAGTTGAAAAAGGCGGTCGCCGCGATTCACAAAACGATATTTTCACAGTAAAGATCCCTCATACATTTCCCTGGCATGATAGGAGCTCCGCACAAACGGGCCGCTTGCAACTGCCTTGAAGCCTATCTCTAACGCGCGATCTTTCCACGATTGAAATTCTTGGGGCGGTATGAACCTTGAGACTGGTGTGTGCTGCGGGCCGGGCTGGAGGTATTGCCCGAGCGTAAGAAGCCTGCACCCTGCGTCGGCCAGGTCGTGAAGCGTTTCATCAACCTCTTTTTCAGATTCTCCGAGCCCCAGCATCATCCCGGATTTGACCGGTATGTCCGGGGCACGACGCCCGGCGTTCGAAAGTACTTCGAGAGACCTTGTGTAAGCCGCTCCCGGCCGAACGGAGGCATAAAGTCGCGGCATGGTTTCGATATTGTGGTTCAGGACATTGGGCCTGGCCGAAAGCACCTCTTCAAGAGCCGCGTTGCTTCCCTGAAAATCCGGAATCAGAACCTCCACGCTAACATGCGGAATTCGTTTTCGTAGAGCATAAATCGTATCCCTGAAAGCCGATGCCCCGCCGTCCGGAAGATCGTCCCTGGTGACAGATGTCACCACCACGTATTCAAGCCCGAGAGACGCCGCCGCCCCGGCCACACGGGCGGGTTCATCGGCATCCGGGGGAGAGGGTCGGCCGTGAACCACCGCACAGAAGCGGCAGTCCCTGGTGCAGCGGTCGCCAAGGATCAGGAAAGTTGCAGTTCCGCTTTGGAAGCATTCGAACATGTTCGGGCACCTGGCTTCCTGGCAGACCGTATGGAGGCGCGATTGGGCGAGAAGCCTCCGGATTTTTTCGTATTCAGGTCCGCTGGGAAGCTTCTTTCGCAGCCATTCAGGCTTCCTGGACCTTGTTCCCGGCTGTGAATTCATTTTATGAAAACCTCCGCTTGAGGGTGCAGCTATTTCAAAATCAACTTTTCAAGCCGTTCCGGCGTCGTTT
>JAWOBE010000166.1:0-5893 GCA_046498185.1 Desulfatiglandaceae bacterium
GGGGTCAACGTCCGCGTATTGTCATACACTATTCCAATAATACTATTTGCCTTTGATGTACCCACCCCCGTTTCAACTATCCTTAAAACAATTGTTCCCCAATCTACCGTATCATCTGCAGTTTTAACCTGATCTGTAACATCTTCTGATGCAATTACCTCTATTCCATTGCCGACACTTTTCCAGAACACCAGGTGAACTTTCTGGTAACCATAGTCTGCAATCAGCCCATTCAACGAATCACTTGTAGTAAGCCATTCGGGATATTCTGTAGCTCCACTTTTGGCATAGAAAAAGGACATACCATAGAAATTGCCGTTGTCCGGGATATCGTTCGCTGTGACTCGAAAGGTAACCCCGCCAAGATAAGAATAAAAACTCGAGTGGTCCGTAAATCGCATCTTTATCTGCAAATCATAGCTCAGCACCTGGCCTTGATACTGATATGCGTCGTTCACATCGAACCCGTCAACCAACCACCAGTTTATATTTACGAATGCCATGCTTACGTCATTTGATAATTTTACACGAACTCCCGGCTCTCCATCGACATTTTTTTCAATCCTAACTTCTTGTTGTTTGTCCCCGGGAATGACGTGAAACCGGGCGTCCTCGACAAGGCTCACCGGCGTATCTTCCAGCCCCGGCAGGTTGAAAATCTCCTGTTCGTCACCCTCGCCTATAACGTTTCCTGCACTGGTATCCCCGCCCATGGACCAGGTGTAGTTGATAGTACGGTTAGCTTTGAAAATTCCCGAACCGGGAAAAGTGCCGGTCGAAGCAATGTTTGCGATACGTACAGGAAATACGAGAGTCCCATACGTTACATCGTCGTAGGGGGCCAGGTAGAAATCAGTATCGTCATGATAAAAACCTATTTTTTTAAGAGTCACGATATCGTCATCGGCGGTTGTCAGAACCCTCTGATAATAGACTTCAATACCGTTTGCAATGATCCTGCCGCGGTACTCGGGCAGCTCCCTCACGGTGCCATCGGAGGTCGGAAGCCTCACCCTCAGGTTGTCACCTTCGCTCACGGATACGTTTTCCCCTGCCGTACCTTGGATGGGAATCGGGTTCCCGTCTCCATCCACCTGATCAAAAGCGTATAATATCTCGAAATTTTCCGCGAAATTGTTTTCCTCCGTTGCCTCGTCATGGACTTCATACTCAACATCCAGGCCGAACTTGCCGCCGCCTACATTCTTTTCTACGTTTCCCTCAACGTTCGCCCCAAGTGCGTCAAGACTATCCAACCCGCCATGCTTGTATTCCGAAACGGCGTATCTGAAGCCGGATTCGGCCAGGTAGTAAGCTTGCTGGCCATGATTCGCCCACACTCTACCGAATGAAGAGGAGCCGAACATTGAAACCATGCCCGCCCCCAGGGCACCTATCACCACGATGGCAACCACGGCTCCGATCAGGACACCGCCGCGTGAATCGTGAAACGGGCGCCTACGGGTGGAGACCATCAGTAAAAAATGTAAACCTTTCATTGCACTTTCCTCCGTCACGACCGATTGTTTTTACCGGTTGCGAGGTAATATGCTGGTTTTAAACTCCTGCGTGCTCCCACTGGCTTCGTGGCTGAGCCGCAGGGTGATTATTATTAATCGCGGCTTGTCGACGACTTGCTCAAGTGTCATGTCGAAGTCACTGAGGCTATCAACTTTGTCCACCAGGACATTGTCGTCAATTTTCACAGTCTTGGAGCCAGAATCATATTCTACCAGCCTTTGGCCGAGTGTATTTTCAAACGTGTAGGATGTTTTGGTTCCGACGTCGAATGAGCTGTTGTTTTCATCGCAATCAAAACACCCCAGGATTTCGCGGCTGAGCCTGTTCATGGCCAGCTGGGCTTTCTGGCTCATGGCGGCGTTTTCGGCCGCCGCCAGATAGCCTTTTACTCCAGTGGCGACGCCGAAGGCGGCCATCACACCAAGGATGCCCAAAAGCAACAACACGGCGATGATTTCTATCAGTGTAAATCCCGCTTGGAGCTTCATGGCCTTTGCGCTTTTCATGGCAAACCTCATTCGGCGAAAAGAGCCGAAATGGAATGGTTGTTACGTGTTATGACCACCTCGATGACCTCGTAGTCGGGGGAAGTCCCTAGGTCGTCGGACACATCGTTTACCTGGTCGGTGCCGGAGTCGATCACCGCGTTGACCTCAGTTTTGAAATCACTCCATGATGTATTATCTTCAGAGAGATATTTCTCGTACTCCAAGGTAACTTCCTCCATCACCTCCACCGCCTCGGCCAAATCCTTGACCATTTCCACCGGCTCGGAGCTGCGTGTGAGAACATTGCCCATGTAGGTAAAGATTACGACTCCCATCAGGGCCGCCACGACAATGGTTATGATGACCTCGATGAGCGTAAAGGCCTTTTGATCGAGTCGTGCCTTCATGGTATGTACCCCGTTTCGGGAGTTATAGTGACCCGGGAACCAATGGCTGTTATGGCACTGGTGATGGGCGTGTCGCAGCTTTGATCACTGCACGGTCGTCCCCAACCATCGAAGTAAACAGTGAATGTCGCGGAAACCCCGGAGGGGAAATCTATATCGTCAGCATCCTCTCCCGGAAAACGTTGCGTCACAACAGTAGTGGTATTGGTATCCTCGTCGACGTTAACGTAAAAAAGATGGTATGAACCGCCGCTGGCCTGGACACCCCAAACCGTATCAGAGTTCAAAGACAGACCCTGGGCCTGCCTTAAATGAGCTTTGAGGCTGTCCGCCGCGGCTCTTTCAGCTGCGCCCGTGTCTGTAACGCGGGAGACCGCAACGGCTGCCAGCACACCCACGAGGATGAGCACCACCACCACCTCGATGAGTGTAAACCCGGGGTTGAAGCGGAATTTGTGCTGCACAGGTGTGATTTTCATGGGGACCCTCGAACGTAAAATCCTCTATCATTCTTTTTTTTCACCGTTGCCATGCCAAACCCGGCGATATATCCTTTGATCTCATTATCGCATTTTTGCCGTGAAAATGCATCTTTCTTTTTTCTTTGCTCAAATCGCGTCATGATTGAAATGCATTGTGTGGTTTTCCGTTAGAGAAAAGGTTGTTTTTTGTTGACAAACGTAGCATTTACCTTCTATTTTTAAAGAAAATTTGAATCATTATCGAGACGGCAGATCCATTCCCTCGAATAGATATGAGATCTGTATGGATAAACGGATCGAAGACCTCATCGCTAAAAGCATCAATAACCACTTATCGGATATTCATATATCCGGTGGTCAACCTCTCATATTCCGCAGGGACGGGATCATCCATCGGGATAAAAGGCACTTGTGGACGCCGAGGCAAATCGATGATATGATTCGTGGAATGCTGAATGATAAGCAGCTTAAGATTCTCAAGAGAAGATGGTCTGTAGATCTCGCGTTTTTCATAAATGATGTCCGGGTCAGGGTAAATATTTTTTTCACGACCAGGGGGCTCAGCCTGGCGATAAGGATACTGCCGGAAATCATTCCGAACATCGATTTATTGAATTTGCATCCGTCGCTTAACGAAATTCAGCACCTCCGCGAAGGCCTGGTCCTGGTCTGCGGCACCACCGGTTCCGGTAAATCCACCACGGTCGCCGCCATCGTCGAGGAGATCAACCGTAATAGACCGGTCCATGTTCTGACGATTGAAGACCCCATCGAGTACCGTTTTCAAAACAAAAAGGCATTCATTGAACAGCGTGAAGTGGGGCTTCACGTTCCTTCTTTCAAGCAGGGGCTTTTGGACGCTCTCCGGGAAAATCCGGACGTGATATTTGTGGGTGAATTGCGCGAACCGGAGACGATCCGCCTGACGGTGAACGCCGCCGTGTCGGGCCACCTTGTTTTCGCAACCATCCACGCCACTGATGTGGAAGATGCCGTGTACCGGATCAACAACGCCGTTACCGATGAAAACCAAAAGATCATCCGTTACCAGTTCGCCTCCACCCTGACGTGGCTGATCGCCCAGCAACTCAGGTTTGTCAAAAGAGCCGGTTTTCGAGTACCGGTGCTGTCCATACTTAGAAATACAACGCCGGTTCGGAGCACTATCCGCGAGAACAGGACCGCTCAGCTTGATTCAATCATGCAAACCGGGCGAAACGAAGGTATGTTGAACTTTGAAACTTATGAGCGTGAATTCATCGACTCCCGTACATCCTTTGTCGATCCCCACCAGAATTTGGGGATAGAATCCCGAACGTCAAGGGAGCCCGATTTCAATTCCACGTTGATCGATCCATTGGCGATTCAGGATGTCGTTTACACTGCCTCCGTCGAAAGCGAGGCGAAATCGGAAAAACCTGCCGCACGGGCCGCACCTAGGGCACCGCTTGATAGAGATGAAGGCTATGTAGTCCTTGGCGACACAGAGGATTTGAAGGACCTGATTGCACAGCTGCAGGATGAAAAACCGGATAGTGGTTAGCAGCTTTGTAGGTCGGGATTCTATTCCCGACTATTTTGAAGGAATAGTGAATGCCGGGGAATAAAAGCGATATTTCATCAAATGACAGGCTGATCGGTCTGATAAAGGGGTCGAAGGAATCCCGGGATGGAAACGCGGCAACGGAGGTTGACGTTGTCAGACGGTCGAGACCCAAGGTTTTGGATACCATCCGTCTTAAGACATCCAGAAGTGCCACGGTGGGCGTGGATATCGCCGAGACGCAACTGCGGATGGTGAAAACCATTCAGAAGTCCTCCAGTGACTTCGTGCTGGAGGATTATGCAACCCTGCCTTTTCCGGATGGAATTGCAAGGGGAGGCCCTGGTTTCTCTAATTTTGTGCGCGAATCTTTGGCAAGTTTCGGTGTTTCGAACAAAGACAAGGTGTGGAGTTCGATTTCGTCGGTTGGCGTAGATGTCGGCCACGTGAAGATCCCTAAAGTTTCCAGGGATAAGATTCCAAACACGGTTTATTTCACCGTGAACATGGAAAATCCCTTTGACGAGAAAGATTTTTTTTTAGACTTTGAATTGCAGGGAGAAATAGTAGATAACGGTGTTAATAAATTACGAGTTTTATATTATCTAACTCCCCGATCTGCGGTAAATGAGTTAAAGGCGATATTTTCAAAAGCAGGCATTCAAATCGCCGGATTATCCCTCGGGCCGTTTTTAAATCAGAATTTTTTCCGGACCGGCTGGATCGAACCGGGCGATGCGCCGGTCGGAACCCTCCATATAGGTCGCAACTGGTCCCGCATCGACATTTTCGATTCCGGAAACCTGATGCTCACCCGGGATATCAAGGCCGGCTTGAACAGCATGGTGGAAGCGCTGCTGGATTCCTTCAGCGAGCGTGTCCCGAGCCGTGAAGAAAGCGGAGTCGAGGGCTACACTATCGATGCCGGTTCATCCCTCGAATCCGTGGAAGAGCCTCCTGCCGTTTTTTTTGAAGAAGTCGACAACCGAATAGATGATGATGGAGTTCCCGCGGTTTTA
The DNA here is from genome assembly GCA_046498185.1 of Desulfatiglandaceae bacterium. Taxonomy (GTDB): domain Bacteria; phylum Desulfobacterota; class DSM-4660; order Desulfatiglandales; family Desulfatiglandaceae; genus CAYXDR01. The sequence continues at coordinate 5,461 of JAWOBE010000166.1, forward strand.
CCTGGTGACGAACCGGAAGGAGATATTGCCGAGAACTCGCCGCCTGCGGGAAAACCCGGCATCGATGAGGACCAGGCCTGGAAAATATTAACCAGCCTCGGCTGCGAATCTCCCAGCCTTCAACCAGGTGAGCCGGGGTATGACCTTTCGGACGAAGAAAAATTCGAAATGGTCAAACCAGCCGCTGAACGTCTGGTGAGGCAGCTTGAACGAACTTTCGAGTATTACGCCACCTCGCTTGGATTCGAGAGGGTGCAAAGAATATTCGTGACAGGAGCTCTAGACGGCTGCAGCAGACTGGCCGATTACATAGGCGAAGAACTCGGGATGGATCGAGATATACTCGATCCGATGGATCCGCAAAATTCTGCAATGGGAAAAATTTCCCCCCCGGATTCATTGAAGGAGCGGATGTCCTATACTGTTGCGACCG
>JAWOBE010000178.1:0-33882 GCA_046498185.1 Desulfatiglandaceae bacterium
GGACTGGTCTCCGCGATATCTGAATCCGATATGATAAGGAGTGGAAAACACCCTGGAAAAACCAATCTCACCGACGTTGACAATGCGCTCAACATAATGAAATATCTGACAGCCAAGCCCTGCGTAGTAATAGTCAAGCACAACAATCCCTGTGGGGTCGCCTATGGAGAATCAATAGCCGAGGCTTACGACAGAGCGAACATGGCCGACCGCATAGCGGCCTTCGGTGGCTGTGCCCTGTTCAACCGCCCTGTCGATAAAACGGCTGCGGAACTCGTCGCCGGCAACTACCTCGAGGTGGTGGCCGCACCCGATTTTGAGGAAGGCGTCGTCGACATTCTGGGCCGCAGGGCGAATTTGAGGATCATACGCGTGGAACGTATGGATCGCCTTGCTGAATACGCCGATTTTCGTTTCGTGGAGTTCAAGAGCCTGATTGACGGCGGAATTATCGTCCAGCAGTCACCGGTGAACCGCATCAAAACCGCGTCCGATTTTCTTCCAGCCGAAGCTGTGCACCAGGGGAAAACCTTTTCAATAGAGCGCAGGCCCAATTCAGCCGAGATTGAGGATATGCTCTTCGGATGGCAGGTGGAGCAGGGACTCACCTCGAACTCGGTGATCTACGTGAAAGACGGGGTCACTGTCGGAATCGGCACCGGCGAGCAGGACCGTGTGGGAGTGGCCGAAATCGCGGTTTTCAAGGCAAGAACCAAGTATGCTGATGCCCTTTGTTTCCGAACTCACGGGATTCCTTATAAGGACCTTGAGCTGGCCGTCGAGCGCGGGGAACGGGACCGGAAGCTGCTGGAAGAAATAAACCACCTCACCGAAGAAGCAAAAGGCGGACTGACAGGTGCAACGATGGTTTCGGATGCTTTTTTCCCATTCAGGGACGGAGTCGACGTCGGAATCCGCCAGGGTATAAGAGCGATTGTTCAGCCCGGGGGCTCATTGAGGGACCACGAGGTAATCACGGCATGCAATGAAGCCGACCCCAGGGTGACGATGGTTTTCACCGGCCAACGTGCATTCAAGCATTGATGGGTCGAGCTGTTCCACAGGTGACCTGATGAAAGAAAACACGGAGCGATACCCGGAAAAATTCATCGCCCCGGAGAAGATCTTCTCGCATATACACCGGGGAGACCGGATTTTCATCGGCACCGGATGCGGTGCACCCCGCCATTTGATGCAGCTGTTTTCCGACTACGCCCGAGCCCATCCGAAAGCGGTATTTGACGCCGAACTCCTGCATATATGGACGCTCGGAGTCGCGCCTGAACCAGGAGGGAAAGGATTGGGGCACTGCCGCCGCCATTCGTTTTTTGTTGCGGACGGCAACAGGGATTTTGTGAACCGGGGCGACGCCGACTACACGCCGGTATTCATGTCCCAGGTTCCCGAGTTGTTCCACCGTAAACTGGTCCCGGTGGATGTGGCGATGGTGCAGGTATCTCCTCCAAACGAACAGGGCTTGGTATCTCTGGGAATCAGTGTCGATGTCACCAGGGCCGCAGCGGAAAACGCTGGAATAGTAATCGCCCAGATCAATGCTCAAATGCCGAGAATTCATGGAGACACCTTCCTGCGCATGGAGGAAATCGATTTTTTTATTCGTCAAGACGAAGCGCTCCCGGAATATTCTCCAGGCTTGGAAGATGAAATTGCAATGCGTATAGGCAATTATGTCGCTCGGATCGTTCAGGACGGCGACACAATCCAGGTCGGCTACGGAAAGGTGCCCAATGCAGTGCTGGGTTGCCTACACGATAAAAAACACCTGGGAATTCACACGGAGTTATTCACCGACGGCCTGGCCGACCTCATGCGAAGCGGCGTTGCGGATAACACGAAAAAGAGCGTGGACCCGGGCATTGCAGTCGCCTCCTTCTGCATGGGCCGAGCTTCCACCTATGAATTTCTGGACGATAACCCCCACGTTCATTTCAGAAGCATAGACAGCACCAACAATCCGCTGAGAATAGCCGCCCATCAGCATATGACCGCCATCAACAGCGCACTCCAGATTGATCTGACCGGGCAGGCCACCGCCGAAACCATAGACCGGATGTTTTACAGCGGCATAGGAGGCCAGACTGATTTTATTCGGGGAACCATGCTTTCCGCAAGCGGCAAGAGTATCCTTGCGATTCAATCCACTGCGCGCAACGGGAAAGTATCGAGGATCGTACCCTTTCTCGGTGAAGGAACGGGCGTCACGCTCAACCGTGGGGATGTTCACTACGTTGTAACCGAATATGGAATCGCGTATCTTCATGGAAAAAGTATCCGCGAACGCGCTATGGAATTGATTTCCATCGCCCATCCCGACTTCAGGCCGTGGCTCGTCGAACAGGCCAGAGAATCCGGATTGATCTATCGGGACCAAATTTTCATACCTGGAAAAGGAGGCGAGTACCCGGAAGAGCTGGAAAACTACCGGACGACCAAAACCGGCCTTGAAATATTCCTTCGCCCGATAAAAATAACCGACGAACCCCTGTTGAAAAAATTCGCATATTCGCTCTCGGAACAGTCCGTCTACCGAAGATTTTTTTCCACACGGGTCGAGATGCCTCATTCTTTCCTGCAGAAACTGGTCGCGGTGGATTATACCAAAAACATGGCGATACTTGCTATTGTCAATCCGGGCGATCAGGAGAAAATCGTCGGAGTCGGACGCTATTTCATCAACAGCAGCACCCACAGGGCGGAAGTGGCTTTCGCGGTCCTGGATGACTATCAGAACAAAGGCATCGGGAGGGAACTGTTAGCCTACTTGATATATCTTGGCAAGAAGAAGGGGCTCCTGGGTTTCACCGCAGCGGTCCTCGCGGAAAACGAACCTATGCTGCATCTTTTCAGGGTCTTCGAAAAAAAAGAATATGAAATGGAAAAAAAATTGGATTCCGGGACGTTCCGCTTCGACATCACATTCAATGAGTTTTGACCAATAGACCGCCTCACCGCCCGCGTTCCCCGCTCCGGGCGCTGGAATCTGCGCTGCGTGAAGCCCCGCGAATCACCCGGTAAATGACTTGCATGCTATCGCGTGCTGCTGAACAACCATGCAGCTTAACCTTGTCCAGCTCATCGTTGAAGGGAGGGTCGAGGTCTGCAAGGGCTTCACACATTTCCCGCTTCGCATCGGCTATCATCCGGCTTCTCTGGCCTTTAGGGATTTTGATCTTAATCGTTTCATCCATATCTGAATCCTCGTATCGCAACTTCTCTCGGGTGGGGTAAAACCCTTCCTTATCCTTGCAGATCCGCCGAAGCCGACAATCGACAATCCTTCGTCCCGTAGCAGGGATCACCATCATGAATATTGATGCTGGTCACCGCTCTCATATGCATCAACAACAGGGCACCGGGTGTCGGAAATAAAACAGGGAACGCCTGTCGGCATGCCTGGACACTGGAGTGGTCTGGTTGTCGTTTCCCCCTTCATGCACTTCCACGGGCGCCTCGGCGGGCGGGAAACTGCATAAAAATTCAGGGTCAACATCTTTTCCGGTGTTCTCATGAAAACGCCGGCGGGAAATGATTTCAGTCTTTCTTCGGCATTGTATACTTGAAGCTCCGTTTAAGTGTCAACGAAAAACGCCCGGGCTTCATCCCGGCTGCCGGCCCCATAACCGATGCGCCAAACCCGAACCCCTACGGGTCCTGAAGCCCACCGCCTGAATGAAAACTTCCGGCCTGCCCCATATTTCAACTCGGCCTCTTGCTCTGGTCAGGGCCGTGTAGATGAGTTCCCGGGTGAGCACCGGGGATGGACGGTCGGGAAGTATGATCAGCGCCTCGTCGAACTCGGCCCCTTGGCTTTTATGCACCGTCGTTGCGTAGACCGTTTCGTGTTCCGGCAGCCCGGCGGGTGCGAACGCCCGTATAGACTCCCCTGTCCGGAAAAAAACTCGAAGGCGGCCCCCAGCCGAGGAATCCGGAAGGATTACCCCCAGATCTCCGTTGAAAAGATTCAAGTTGTAATCATTGCTCGTCACCAGTATGGGGCGGCCCCGATACCACCTTGTGTCCGGGCGGATAACGCCTTCCCGGGCAAGCACCCATTCCACGCATCGATTTAAGGCCCGCACGCCATAGGGCCCCTCGCGCAAGGCACACAAAAGTCTGAAATCATCGAACCTGTCAAGCGCTTCCGCCGGTTTTCCGACTTTAGCGAGGTTCCGGTAGAATGTCAGGATCCTGGGAGCTATGGCGGCTGCGAGCTTATCAGGGGATGGCAAATGCCTCCACACGGCATCGGGGAAAGCCCCACTTTCCAACATCTCAAATGCAGCGCGCCCGTTTCCGAGTCTTACTGCCCGGCTGATTTCCCCTATACCGCTGGATGCTTCGAACCGGTAACTTCGTTTGAGTTCAACGAGACAGTCCAGCAAAGGACCTGGAGAACCCGCCCCGGTAGGCACGGTTCCTTGGTCCGGAAAAACGCCGAACCGAGACGAAGTATTGATAAACGAAGCGGAAAAGCGGTTCATATCTTCCACGCCGCATAGATCTCCAAGCACCGAACCCGGATCCACCGACGACAGCTGATCCCGATCGCCCAGGATTACCAGATGCGACCTTTCAGGCACGGCTCGTACCAGCTTGGACATCAATGCGAGATCGATCATCGAAGCCTCGTCCAGTACCACCAAATCAAAGGGGAGAAGGTTGCTTTCATTGTGGCGGAAATACGGAGACCCGCGCACAGTTCCAAGAAGGCGGTGAATCGTGGATGCACCCGGAATTTCAGACGCCGGTACGCCAAGAGAGGTCAATTTTCCGGCCACAGCTTCTTGAAGCCGCACTGCGGCCTTTCCAGTAGGAGCGGCCAGGGCGATTCGGGGGGATGGGCCTTCTCTTTCGGAAAGTGCCAGAGAAATAATATCCCCTACCACCGTGGTTTTCCCCGTACCAGGCCCACCCGAAATGACGCATAATTTTTTAAGAAGCGCGATGCATACCGCGACCCTCTGCCAGTCCGGCTCCGAAAAAACCTGACTTCGCCTGAACCCGGCAATCACCCCCGGGGGAACCGTCAGCCCATTCGTTCCCTCAGGCTGCCGTGCCCGGGAAAGAATGCTTTCAGCCAGGTCTTTTTCATATTGCCAGTACCTGAAAAGATAAAGCCTGGAGGGTTTTTCGAGCACCAGAGGGGCGAAGCCTCCCGGCTCGGCAGCCGCGCCGCTTTCTAACAGAATTTCCCCCCATAACCCCGCATCGCGGCAGGCTGGTAAAACAATCTCGGTGACCCCCGGTTCCGAAGGATCGAAGTCTTCGAGATCAATGCATATGTGGCCCCCTGAGGAGGCTCGGCTCACAAATGCCGCTGCGATGAATACTTCAGGCTTTCCACCGCACCTCCCGGCGACAAACTCCGCGAAGTGCAGATTGATATCAGAAAATAACCCTGTAGAATAAAGCTTCTCGAACATGACTGCCGGGGTCATCAGCTCATCCCCTGTCCCGGGTTACTGTCAAGCATGCATTCCCGAAGCGCACCGATCGTTTCCTCCGACGGTCTGTCCCGGAATATTCCGTATTCAGGCCCGGCTTCACGCCTGACACCCCTCAAAAATATGTAAAAAACGCCGCCGAAATGATCACGGTAGCGGTAACCCGGAATCCGAAGCGCCAGGTACCTGTCAAGAGCAAGGGTGTATATGTGGTACTGTAGGATGTAATAGCCCGTCTCCATTGCCCGGTCCAGCCTCTCCCGGCGATAATCCTCGATTTTGTCTCCAAGGAAGTTGGATTTCCAATCCACAAGATAAAAGCGGCCTTCGCTTTCGAAAACCATGTCAATAAACCCTTTCATGAACCCTTTTGCCGGCGGGAACTGCAGTCTGCCGATCGTTTCCGGCACCCATCCCGGTATCCCTCTTTGATGAAGCCGGAAAGCTCCTGCAAGAAGATCCGGGGTCAGCCTTGCCATCGGGAACAGAAATTCCAGTTCATTGAGCCTGTCCTCAGGCCTCAACTCCGAAAGAGTGAATCCCGGAAGGTCCGGGGAAAGGAAAGTCGACACCAGGTTTTGCAGCATGCCCGTTACTGCATCCGTCCACATCGGGTCGAAGCCGTGAATTTCACATTTGCTGCGGATTAGATCAGCGGTTTCCGGTTTACCCACGTCTTTAAAATTTGTATGTTCGAGCAGTTCGTGAAGAAAAGATCCCGCGCGCGCGCCTCGCGGAAACGAGAAGATATCATCAAACGGAACAGGCCCCGGCTCCAGCTCTTCGACAACAGCGGCCCCGGGACCTGCTTCGTCATGATCGGGCACCTCCGGAGCCAAATGGGCACCAAGCACGAGAGAAGAAAAACTCGAGAGGCGCCATTCGCTATCGATGCGGCCCGGAACAGCCCGAAATGAAAGCTCTTCAGCGGTCTTCTCACCAAACATCGGGGGAACCGCATGATCTTCCGGCAAAGGCAGTACCTCTATATTTTCGCCCGCGTCTGCGGCCGCCTGCTTGACCTCCTCCTCCATCCTTCCCGGAGAAAGCCCACGGCATCTTTCTTTGAGGGCTTCAACGACATCTGTTTCCAGCGGCGGATCGGGCCGGTGGAAAAGCCATGCAGGAGCCGACGTGCCGGTATCGTAGATCGAACCCCAAACCAGGTAGCAGGCAACCCTCGCCCTTGTAAGCGCCACATATAGCAATCTCAAGTTTTCGGCCAAAATTTCCTGCTCGGCCAGGCTCAAATGCAAAGAATTCCATTTTTCGTCAATATCCACAACGAGTTGAAAATCCGCGGCCGGGTCATGGAAAGTTAAAGCCTGGCCTTTCTTCACCGTTGATTCCCCCCAACAGAACGGACAAAACACCACGGGGTATTCGAGGCCCTTGCTCTTATGGATAGTGACCAGTGTTACCGCCTCTTTGTCGCTTTCAAGCCGAATCAGGTGCTCGTCCTGCTCCCCGGTTCCGCCTTCGATGCGTTCGGAAAACCATTTTAACAAAGCCTCCGGAGTCCATCCGCCTGCAGAAGCCTGCTGCAGAAGTTCCGACAAATGCAGCAGGTTCGTCGCGCGGCGCTCTCCGCCGGGCATCGATACAGTTCTGGAAACAATTCGGTGTTCGGAGAGCAGCCGGCGCATCATACGAATGAAGCCCTGTTCGTGCCAGAGTCGATTATAGCCTTGAAATAGATCGATGATACCTTCCCAATCGTCTGAATCACCCTCCAAACGTATGAGGTCCTCGCCACGCATGCCCAGCAGGTCCGTGCTCAAAGCAGCCCGCAAAAGGCCGGAATCCCGAGGCTCTGCCACCGCCTTGAGGAGCCTTTGGATTTCCTTTGCCTCCCGGGTTTCAAAGACATTTCCGGTTTGATGCCGAACGCTCGGTATTCCTAGGGATCTAAGAGTGTGCTGCATCAACTCGGCCTCTTTATTCGTCCTGACCAACACCGCGATATGCCGCTCGGACAAAGGCTCATCTCCGATCCTCGCCAGGCCGTCGCGTCCCGATTCGAGCAATCGTGTGATCTCTCCGGCCACGGCATCGGCGATCCGGCGGCGCGCCTCTTTGCGCCCCTCCAGGGATTTTTCACTTTCCGGCCGAAGAAACCATATGTTAAACGGACGCAGACCTGCCCCCGAACGGTGATCCGAGGCCGCGGATGCCGGATCAGAAGGGATATAAGGTATATCCTTGAAGACAAACGGCCGGGAACCGCGGCTGAACAACGTATTCACCGCGGAAAGAAGGCCCGCTTCCGAGCGCCAGTTGGTCCGCAGCGTATACCTGGCTTCCGATTCGCCGGCCGCGCGCATATATGCGAAAATGTCCGCACCACGAAAACCATAGATGGCCTGTTTCGGATCTCCGATCATAAAAACCCTGGACCCGCTCCCGTGGAAAATGCGCTTGAAAATAGACCACTGGACGGCATCAGTGTCCTGAAATTCGTCTATCAGAACCGCCCCGAATGAATCCCTGACCGCTTCGGCGAATCGGGCTCCGGCGGGACCGACCAGAGCATCGTGTACATCGAGGAGCAAATCGTCGAAGGAAACCTTACCTGTCTCGGTCCTGCGACGTCTCAGAGAGTCATGTACAAACTTAAGAGCCTTGGATTTAAGAACAATCAGTTTTTTAGCAAACAATTCCTCCAACCTCCGGTGCTCTTCAAGGTGCATCTCGCAGGCATCGAAAAATTGGTGTACAGGGCAAGACATGCCTTTTTTGCATGATTCAGCTATTTTCGAAGAAGTGAACTTCTCGAACCCTTTAAATAGCGACATGGTCAATTCTTTTTGCTCGAAATAGGCATCCATTTCTCTTACAAGGTCAGAGATCGAGCCGGGGCGATAGATATTCCGTTTGAGTGCCCCGCTTTCCTCGAGCGAACCCGCCGCTTCTCTCCCCGAATCCATCCATGCCTGTTTCAATTTTCTGAAGGAAGAGATAAACCGAGCTTCCGCCGCCTCAGTGTCCAGGATTTTTAAGCTGGGAATCAACCGGGTAAAAGGTCCTTTAGGAATATTTCCGAGCATCACTGCCAGCTTTTCCGGACTGACCGAATGATCCATAAGATAGGAAATAAAAATGCTGCTTTCCCGATAGATACGGCTGCGCCAAAAATCCTCTACAACGCTTAGCAGAACTTCTTTCTGCTCTCCTTCCAGTTCGATCTCGAACAGGCTTCCGCTCTCAAACGCATTGTCATGCAACAATCTCCGGCAGAAGCCATGGATCGTACATATCACCGCGAGATCGAACGATGCGATGGCTTCACGCAGCCGTGCCACGGCGATTTCCGGCTCCTGGATTCCCGCCGCGAACTCGGCCAGAAAACGGTCTCCTGAGGGTATCCCCTCAATTTCCCGACACGCACACCACAAGGCGGTGCGGATCTTTTCCTTCAGTTCCGCAGTGGCCGCCTCGGTGAATGTCACTACCAGGATGCGTTCGATCGGAAGGCCGTGTTCGGCTACCAGCCTGAGTAAAACAGAGGTGAGCGTGTAGGTCTTTCCGGTCCCGGCGCTGGCTTCTATAAGCGTGGTTCCTTCAAGCGGCGTCGAAAGCAGGTCGAAATCCCGGCCTTGATCGCTCTTATATTCGCTCATTCCGATTCCCCCATGCCGGCGACCAAAGGGCCCAATATACCGACCGCCACATCTCCGAAAGCCGGAAGCTCCAACAGACCGGTTTCCTTGAAACAAAGCTCATTATAAGGATCCTCACACTCCCCCCTGGACATTGTTGAACCTTCCCATTTGCGGTGGGCGCGATCGAGTGCGTCCTTTTCCGAAATTCCCCTTGCACGAGCCGTGATATAGGTCCACGAGACTTCCGGCGAAAACGGAAGCGGCCTGCGAAGCCCTTCCCGGTAAAACTCTAATAAACCGCCGATAGCGATTTTGGGATCCGAGATTTCGTCGAAATAACGAGCCGCCCACGATCTCCCGGACCGCCCTTGCCCGGAAAGGCCCGCAACGACACTTCTTTTCCTGACTCCAGGAGGTGAAGACAAGCACAGGACCAGGTGTTTTATCCAGGCTTTAATCATATCCGCGGCTTTAAGCCGGGCGTAGCGGTAAGCCAGGATTCCATCACTGTTAAGGCTTCCGATGAAACCGGTCAGCTCAAACCCGGAAACATTTAGAGACACTTCCAGAGATGCGGCCTCCGGCCCCGGGGTAATCGTGCGTAACCGACGAGCGAAATCTTCAACCTGGCTCACGGTGCGCTCGAAAAAACGCCGTCCGACGTTTCCATGCGGCAGGATTCCTTCGCTGCGTACCAAATCCATCAAAACTGACGGATCCCTGCCCTCAAGAAGCCATGAAAGTATCCTGTTTTCCAGCCGGTACAGCTCCAGGCCGCCGAGGGAGAAAGGCTCACGCTCTTCAAGGGCCAAAGTCTTATCGTCAAGTGTTATTCCCAGTCGGTTTTTCAGCAGGTAGCGAGCCGGATGTGAAAAAAAAGCGCATAAATCTTCAAGCTTCACCTGTTGCAGCCCGGTTTGAGGTGGTGGTATTTCTTCGGATATAAACGGCGAGGGCTTTTTCCGAGGACCGGACAAAGCCCGGGCGGCATCGAAGGATTCCGACGAATAGCTGAACAATCGGCCTCCAGGTCGAAAATAATCAGGGCTGAAGGGTTGCAAAGGATGATATACGACAATCTGTTCCCGCATATCTTTTTCCCCGGTAAAACCCTGTGAGATATAGTCCAGGAGTTCACTTACAACCACGGATGGGGGTATCGTGCTGTTATCGCGTATACTTCTTCCAACATGGCTTAAATAAAAAACATCCCGGGCGGAAAGCATGGCCTCGAGATACAAATAACGGTCGTCGGCACGCCGGGATCTATCCCCCCGGCGGGGTCGCCTGGCGATGAAGTCGAATCCTGCCTGGCTGGACCTCCGTGGATAGGCATCACTGTTCAAACCCATCAGGCATACGACCCTGAACGGGATGCTCCTCATGGGCAACATCGCGCAAAAGGTAACACCTCTTGATATAAAACCGCTTCCATATTCGGTTTTTTCAAGTCCACGGGCAAGAAGCCACTTGATTGCTGCAAGATCGACGGCGCCTGAAAAACCGGCCGAAACCGCAGCTTCGCTCATATCCTGAAGCGCCCTCCTCAGGATCCCAAGATCAGCTGCAAAAGCATCCGAATCCGAAAAAAGACTTTCCCAAAGATTTTCCAGGTCGGATGCCCATTGAACCGGAGTTCTGGGGGTATGAAAAGACCTTGTATATTCAAACAACCGATTTAGAAAGGTACACAGCCTGCCCAATACCTCGGCGTCCTGTCCTTCGAGATCGTCGTACGGGGAAATCCCTGCGAATGTCTTCTCACCCCCCCCGGGTGCGGCATAACCGAGAAGCAATCTCGAAACACCGGCCGACCAGGTGTTTTCTTCATAAGCAGGAAGTCCCACCTCGACTTTTCCGGATCCGTCGATCCCCCAGCAGACGCGGACATCCTTGATCCATCGCTTGACGGTGCTCAGCCTATCTCCCTGAATTGCGAACCTGGCGCCTATCGGGTCCGCTTCCAAAACAGCGGCCACTTCGGATGATGTGTAGCGCCCACCGCACAATTCCAGAATCTTCAAAAAAGTATCGACGACCGTGCTTTCACTGCACAAACTCCGATCCGCGATTGAAAAAGGAATGGAGCCCGAACCCCCGGAGGACTTCTCGAACACCGAACGAATAAACGGCGCATACACTTCGATTTCCGGCGTCATCACCACTATGTCTTCGCAGGCCAGCTCATTATTTCTATCCAGGAGGTCAAGCAACACGTCGTGAAGCACTTCCACCTCCCGCATCGGGCTGTGGCACGCATGGATTTGAACGGAGCGGTCGGAGGACGAAATGAATTCCCGCGTTTCGCTGGTTTTCCGATTGAACATGTGGAGGATATCGGACTGTATGCAGTGAAGGAGCGAATCCTTTCCGGGCTCTTGAAAAGATTCCCATGCGTTGTGTGGAAATTCACCGGTCAAATCGAAGAAATCTCTTCCCAGAGCTCCGAGCGACGATAAAAGCGGGTTCCCGGTCTCCGCATAAAGATCAGTACCGGCCGCCCCTGCCTCGGCGACCCGTCTCGCCCCGGTGAGCACCGTCTTCTCGCTCACAAGATCCCCCCAATATTCCATGCACGGGTTCATCAGAAAAAAGTTCACCTCGGTCAACTGCCCGATACCCGCGAGCAGTTCCATGTGAAACCGTGGAAGCGCGGATATCCCGAAAATCGACAGTCTTCCGGGAAAAACGTCGGGGGGAACTTCATCTCTTTTGATCATCGAAAGAAAATCCCGGGCTGCAGCGGCCCGGTGTTCCATTTCATGTCCGGAGGAAAGCATACGCCAGAGAAGAGCCTGCCAGTGGGTTTCCTCTCCTCTTTCCCAGCGGAGCACCATTTCGGGTCTGAAAAGGAGATACTGGTCGAAAGTGTCTGAGATCAAGGAACTCAGCTGAAGACGTTTGAGATCTCCGTCCCCGGTATTCAAATAATCGCGAAGACTTTTAAATTCCCGATGCTCGAGGCACGCCGGAAGAATTTCCATGATCCGCCAGGCGGCCACATCAGGAGAAAAGAGTTCCGTTTGATAACGATCCGGAAAGATTTTGGAAAAATTTTTTTGAAGGAAGCGGTTGGGAAAAGGAAACCATAAATTGGCCGAAATGCCGTGTGCCGCCGCGAGCCGCATTCGCAGCCATCTTTCCATCCCCCGGCTCTGGACAATCACGACTTCCTGGGTCAAAGGAGAATCAAGGGGCCGACGCAGAAGATCACTCAATGCCCCGGCAAGCACTTCGAGCCTGTTGCTTGTAAATATCTTAATGCCCGGCACGAAAAGCTCTCGTTGAATACGATCGACCGCAATAGGCCTCTGTGAAAAACCGTTCAGCGGTATCAATCGCCGATTTTAGCCATATAATCGTCCAGGATGGTCTCCAGGGCGAATTTATGCTTGGCTTCCTCCCGGGCGAGAAAATCAAATATTTTTCTATGTTCCTCGATTTCCGCCTTTTCGGCCAGCGCCGAATACAGTGCCAAGGCCTTTTCTTCCCTTTTCGCGGCGAGAATCAAAACGTCGGAATAAGGAAGCCCCGGAGAATAGTTGAAATCCACGACATAATCGCTCCGTTTGAGATCCGGGACAGGTTGCGTTTCATGATGTTTGAGATTTTCTTTCGTTAAATTGCGGAGCATCTCCTCGTGTTTTCGCTCCTCGCCTGCGAACTCGATAAATCTTTCCTTTCCGGCGGAATAGGCCTCCTGAGAACTCAGCTCTTCATAAAAGCGCACGGCCTCTCGTTCCTTTTCGATAGCAAACTCTATTATTTTTTCGAAATTTTCAAACTTCATGGCTTCCTCCGGTCGAATTTGTCATGGCGCAGCCTGATTATTACGCTCCATCCTCCCGAGTACGGCTTCCCGATCAACCATCCGCGTAGACGACAGTCTACGTAAAAAACCTGAACGTGTCAAAAAAAAGCGCCCATCCGCCCCTACCCGGCTTACATTCAATCGGTACGGCTCTCCCGACCATTTTCGGTTGAGCCTTTCTTCGCGGGCTTCTTTCGCCTGCGTCTTCGGGGAGGCTTGGAACCTTCGTCGGATTTTTTCCCGGGGCCTCCTTTCTCGGTGTTCCCGGCCCCTGGCTGCTTGCTCCCCCTTCTTCGGACACCCGGTTTCCGGCTTTTCAGGGAGGAAGGGGCTGAACTGACTTTTCTGCGAGGTTGAATTCGGCCGGCGGTGTCTTTTTTAAACCAATCCTCTTCCGGCCATAACGTGGCAATCTTGTAGCCGAGCATGTTTTCAAGGGATTCAAGATGGTATACATATTCTTCACAGGCAAGCGAAACAGCCTTCCCGGTTTTCCCGGCCCGGGCTGTGCGCCCGATCCGGTGAACATAATTTTCGCTGTCCTGAGGCAAATCATAATTGATCACATGGCTGATATCCTCGACATGTATACCGCGCGAGGCCACGTCGGTCGCCAGCAGGATCTTGATATCGCCTTTTTTGAAATTCTTCATCAATCTTAGACGTTGTTTCTGTGGTAAATCCCCGGTGATGCCTTCAGCCGGGTAACCGTTGCCCTTGAGCTTCGCCGTAACCCATTCTACACCGGCCTTGGTATTCAAAAAAATGAGAACCCTGCTCCATTCCTCTCTTTCCAGGAGACCCAGGAGAAGAGACAGTTTTTCATTTTTACCCACGTGAATCAAGCTCTGCTCGATTCCTTCCACCGTGAGACGTTCCGGGGCGATTGAAACCATTTCGGGCAGGTTCATATATTCGTAGGTGAGCTCCATTACCCGGTAGGAAAGCGTGGCTGAAAAAAGCATGGTCTGCCGCTTGTCGTAAGGGGGAAGCCTGCGGAGAATATAGCGCATGTCCTTCGTGAAACCCAGATCGAACAGGCGGTCGGCCTCGTCAATTACAAGAATCCGTATGCCCTTCGGGTCGAAAACCTTCTGTTTCATGTAGTCTATGATCCGGCCGGGGGTGCATATGATGATGTCCGATCCCTCCTGAAGGATCTCGGCCTGTTTTTTATAGTCGATGCCGCCGACGACCTGTGCAATTCGAAGTCCGGTGTGCCTACCGATCATTTTAGCTTCGTCAAATATTTGAATCGCCAATTCCCGGGTCGGAGCCACTATCAGAGCCGCGGGCCGATAAGGCTCTCTTTCGGCTGTTTCAAGAAGACGAGAAAAAATAGTCACCAGAAACGCAGCAGTTTTTCCAGTGCCGGTCTGCGCCTGGCCTGCTACATCCCTGCCTGCCAGCGAAAGGGGCAGCACCTCGGCCTGTATAGGGGTGCAGCAGGTATAGCCGGTATCTCTTATTCCGTTTTTGACATCTTCTGGTAGATCGAACGAATCGAATCTGACTTCGGTGAGAAATGAAGGGCCGAGGGGCTTATTAAAAGGTAACTCCAATGGATCATCGGTCATTAAATGGTCTCCTGGTAAAGCTGAATTGTAGAAGCAGGCTTTCGAGCGAACGAAATCTTCCCCTTATCGATTCATTCATAAAAAGATTTACGTGAAGCATACAAGCCACATATTTCAGGCTCAAATTTGATGCCCTCGTAATACGTAGTATCCCCGCCTTATGGGCGTCGGGATCGGTATCGGGGTCGAAAATGCCGCCGATCAACTTCCGATACCGATGCCGATACCGACGCCGAGGGACATCGTTGTTTTGACTTTACGACGCCATCAAGTTTTATCGATGGGGTCTTTTGCAGTGTAAAGAACCATGAATTTCTGGTTGAGCGACGCCACCAGCCGCTCGAGCGCATCATCGGGAATCGGTTTTATCCGCATGAACACGTGCCGGTATCCATCATCGGCCGTATCCGTACTGCTTAGGATGCTTACTATCTGAGCATTTTCCCTCCGGATCACATCGGCGACGTCCCTGATGCTTCCGGGTCGATCTTCGAGGTTGAACCCGAATTGAACGCCTCGTTGATAGATACCGGTTATCGAAACCAGAAACCGCAGCACATCCACCTGGGAAATGATCCCCACCAGCTCACCCTCGTCGGTGGCAACGGGCATCCCTGTCACCTTATTTTCCAGCATTCGCAATGCTGCAAGCTCGACGGATTCATAAGGCCGCATCGTAACCGGGTTCGGCTGCATTACATCTCGTGCTTTCAACTCCCCGAGAAGATGATAGAGCTCTCTCGCGGTCATCGTCGTCGTCTTGGACGGTGTGGCTTCCTTCACGTCCTGATCCGTGATCATCCCAACAAGGCCCCGATCGCGTATTACCGGTACGTGACGAATGCCATGAGTTTCAAAGCGGTGGATAACATCGACTATCGGCGTATCCTCCGTCACCGTTACCACCCCGGTGCTCATCCAGTTCTGTACCTGCATAACCGCTCCTTCGCCCTTCGTCCCTGAACGGCTCCCAACAACCGTTTTTTTTAATATTAGCCCGGTGCATGCCTGTTAGTCAATCTATGCCTTTCATGGAACCTTGATGTATGATAAAGAGAATGGTACTTAACGAGATTTTGTCAACATTGATGACCTCTCTAAAAAGTCAAAATGACCCTGTCCGTCGGGGTCGGGGTCGCTGTCGGCGTCGGTATCGGAAGTTGGCGGAAGACCTTTTCGACCCCGACGCCGATAAGGCGGCCAGGTACTTTTACGAGCCCTTAAACATTCGAGATTAGAACATGGTACGAAAAATCATTTTTTGGATTCTGATTGCCTTGTTGCTCGTTTTCATCGTTCAGAACACCCAGGTGGTCCAGGTGAAATTCCTAATCTGGACCATGTCTATGTCCCGGGGGATCGTGCTGCTCGGGACGTTCCTGATGGGGGTGGTGGTTACGCTCTTAGTGAAGCTGACCGCCAGGAGCAAGAGGACGAAATAACAGGTGACAGGCCGATCTCACAAAGAGGCAAGCCCCCTGTCCACGGCCCATTGATTGGCCTGAACAGGGCTTTCGAGAATTGTCACCCCGGCGGTCTTCAAAGCTTCGACCTTTCCCTGGACCGTTCCCGCTGAGCCTCGAACAATGGCTCCTGCGTGGCCCATGCGCTTGCCCGGGGGTGAAAATCGGCCGGCGATATACGCCGCCACGGGTTTGCTCATATCGGTTGAAATATATTCGGCGGCTTTTTCTTCCTGTTCCCCTCCAACCTCGCCGACTATAATGACGGCATCGGTCCCTGCGTCTTTCTGGAAAAGCCTCAGGATGTCCGGGAGATTCGTCAAAACCACGGGGTCCGCCCCCATCCCGATTACTGTACTCTGCCCGACGCCTTTTTCGGAGAGTATGCCCGCGAATTCATAAGAAAGAGTGCCACTTCTGGAAATCACCCCCACCCTGCCGGGTGAAAAAAGCGACGACGGCATAATCCCGATCTTTCCCTTACCCGGCACCAGGATGCCGGGGGTGGTGGGGCCGAGGGCGAAAACACCCTTTTCCCTGGCGTACGCACGCATCTTCATCACATCGTGGACCGGCACATGCTCCGGAACGACCAGGATAAATTTCACACCCGCATCCACTGTCTCATAAAAAGCATCCATCACAAATGGAGCCGGCACAAAAAAAACCGAAGAATCAGCCCCGGTCTCTTCAACAGCCTCGGCTACACTGTCGAAGACAGGAAGCCCCTCCACCTTCGAGCCACCTTTTCCCGGCGTGACGCCGCCTACCACCTTCGTCCCGTATTCCAGCATCCAGCGGGTCTGAGCGCGACCGATCTTTCCCGTTATCCCCTGCACTAGTACCCGTGTGCCGCTGTCGAGCAAAATACTCATCGATAAAAATCCCTTCCCTGTTTGATTTTTCCCCCGGATAAACATGAATACCCGCAATAAGACCACGCCGCCTTTTCCGAAAGGCATCCTCCGAGGGAAGCCGTTCGGTTCATCTCCCTGCTTCCACGAGTTCGTATAAACGTTCAACCGCAGCTTCAGATGCTGAATCCGTCACAACGTGGACTCCGGCCGAGCGGAGAATCTCCCAGGTTTCCTCCTGGTGATTGCCCAGCGCCTTGGCCACCACCGGCAAAGCAACCCCCCGTTCCCGGATATAGCGGGCGATCCCTTTGGCCCCTTCATGAATCGGATTGATGCCCCCGTATATATTTATGAGAATACCACGCAGCCCCTGCTTCATCATTACGAGTTCCATGCAGTCATACAGGAGATTATCGGTGATGCCTCCTCCGGTCTCAAGAAAATTAGCCGGCCTCATCCGATCGCCTATGATGTCCATCGTGGCCATTCCGAGCCCTGCACCGGATGAAATCAGGCCGATATCCCCATCGAGATCAACATAGGTTACACCGATCTCATTGCCTTTAGCCTCCAGAGGATTTTCTGCCCTGTCTGCAGGATCAGGAAGCGGATAGCTCCGGACGCGGGAAACCGCGGAATCATCCACCTCCAGTACCGCGTCAACCGCCGAAACCCTCCCATCTGGAACCACGACCAGGGGATTGATCTCGGCGACAACGGCTTCAATTCGGGTAAAAATCCTGTACAATTTTACTGCGACGTCCGCACATGAAACGAGCAGACGCCCGGAAATTCCCAGATCGTGGAAAAGCGCCCTCGCCTGGTACGGATGAAATCCGTGCCGTGTATCGATTTTGACGGACGCCACTTTTTCCGGCGATTTCATTGCAGCCTTTTCTATTTCGACGCCTCCCTCGGTACTTGCCACAACCACCGGAACGCCCGAAAAACCATCGATAGCGACCCCCAGATATAATTCCTGTTCGACCGTCACCTTTTCGGCAATGAGCAATTTCCGAACCGCCAGTCCGTTAATCTCTCTATCGAGAAGATCCCCTGCTGTGTTTTTCAGCTCCGACGGCGAAGAAACCGCCCGGACGCCCCCGGCAAGCCCCCGTCCGCCCACCAGGACCTGTGCCTTGACAATCACGGGGTATCCGATCGCCTTCGCCGTATCCAGCGCTTCACCGTAGGATTCTGCAACTCCCCTTCGGGGGACGGGAATCCCTTCCGATTCAAAAATATCCGCCGCTTCATACTCGAAAAGCCTCATAGAACCTTCCTTTGCATTAAAAAAATTTAACGAAGCAACCCCTGGCATGTGCCGGCCGGAGTCGTTATCGTTCCAGACATCGGAGGCTCAAAGCGCCTTGGAACTCACCGATGCGTAAAAGCCAATTTCACTGCAAGCAGTGTGAATACGGTTCCCGCAAGTCGGTTGATGATATGCTGCGCCTTTTCCGAACGACTCAACCACTCGCCGATCAGCCCGGCAAGAAACGCTACGCTCCCGAAAACCAGGATCGTTGCAACAATAAATATAGCCCCCAGGAGCATCACCTGAATAGTGAGCGGACCCCTCGCCGGGTCTGTGAATTGAGGGAGAAAAGCGAGAAAAAATATGGAAACCTTGGGGTTCGTAACATTCATTATGATACCGCGACGGTAAAACCCCCACGGACCCAAGCCCGCCCCTCCACGAGGTTTTATCTCCGCCGTGGAAGCCCGGAAAGCCTGCCAGGCAAGATACAGCAGGTAGCAGGCTCCTGCCGTCTTCAGCGCTGTAAACGCGACCAAAGAGGCCTGGAACACCGCCGCAACCCCCAGGGCGACCGCAGTGGAATGCACAATGAGACCGGTGCACAGCCCGAGTGTCACAATAAGCCCCGCACCCCGTCCGCACACGGCCGACTGAGTCAGCACGAAAATATTGTCCGGCCCAGGCACCAGAGCCAGCACCAGGGATGCCGCAAAAAACGCCACCGCCGTTTCTATGGGAATCACACCGTCCTCATTTCCAACGAACGTCATCATAGGCTGCCGCGATGCGGCATGAACCGGCTTTTAATGAAAGCCTGGTTCAAAGCGATTATAATCCACGCCCGGCACACGCACAAGGGGGAAGGGCAAGTAAACTCAAATCAACCGTCTTATTCTCTCATCGGCAATGTATGAAATATGAAAAGTATTTTTAGGACATGATGCTCTCGAGGTCGCTGAGAGGGTCGGTTTTTGGTTCCGCTGTCGGAATCAATAAACGAAGAAGGGCATCCCCGTCTTCATTAGAGAGGATGCCCTTGTTTCAACCTAGGTTATACTTTTTTGTTAAACTACTTTGACATTTGCCGCCGCAGGACCTTTATTGCCCTGCTCAACGTCAAAAGTAACCCGATCGCCTTCATTGAGTGACTTGAAGCCGGTTGCATTGATCGCCGAATGATGAACAAATACGTCGGCCCCGCCGTCCTGCTCTATGAAGCCGAAACCTTTACTGTCATTAAACCACTTAACTGTTCCATTTGCCATAGTGACATCCTCCTTTCAACTAGATTCTCATTGTTTCAACTTCAGGTCGCCACTGATAACAAATGGATGTTCCCTCAGAACGAAACCGGCCCGCCTTATAAAGGCAAGCCTTTATGTTCTACCTACTATAAGGATTTTTTTTCATCATAGCAAGAAATATTTTTTATAACGGTGATTATTGACTCAGAATTGCCGGCCGCCTATATTATGCCGATGTCACAGCAAATTGACGAAATACTGGGGCCAGGAGGGTTGCTCGCCGGCGCGGTGGAAGGGTATGAACCCAGGAACAGCCAGGTCGAAATGGCACATCTTATCGAAGAGGCGCTTCGCTCCGGCAGGCATGCGATGATTGAAGGAGGCACCGGCACCGGTAAAACTTTCGGCTACCTCGTCCCTCTGGTTCTCAGCCGGAAAAAGTGCGTGATTTCCACCGGCACAAAAAATCTGCAGGAACAAATTTACCTCAAAGATATCCCCCTGTTAAGCCGCGCCGGACTGAGAGGCATCGATGCCGTTATGATGAAGGGGCGAAAGAACTACCTTTGCCTGTACCGCTTTGACAGGGTCTTTTCAGAACGGCTTTTCCCGGCCGCTGCAGGTGCAAAAAGGCGGCTTGAGCGCTGGCTTGCCACCACTCGGTTTGCAGACCGTGCCGAGTTGCCATGGCTGCAGGATGAAGATCCTTTATGGAATGAGCTTTCCGCATCCTCGGAACAATGCCTCGGCAGCGACTGCCCGTTTCTGGAAAATTGCTTCCTCGGTAAACTGCGTTCAAGGGCTGCGGAAGCCCGGATTGTCATTGTAAATCATCATCTTATGTGTGCGGACCTCAGGATCAGGCAGGGAGGATTCGGAGAAATCATCCCGCGCAGCCAAGTGGTTCTATTCGACGAAGCGCACAGCCTTGATGAAGTCGCCACATCCTATTTCGGGGAGCGCCTGAGCTCCCACCAGTTGATGGACCTGACGGCCGACTGGCGCAAGGCAGATAGAAACATCGAGGCCGGCCGCGAACCTGCATCTGCCGGGCACCTGGAGGAGATAATCGCCGGCGTCCAGGACCTCCTCGCATTATTCATGGAGCTCCCCGAAAAAGGCAAAGTGGACGACGGTTTAATCGGCAAGCTTCAAAAGGGGCCGGCGGTGAAAATAGACCGCGGTCTTTTCGGCCTTGGTGCAGCAGGGGCTTCCGCCACGGAGGAACCTGAATTGCCCCTCCTTGCGCAGAGAGCCTCCGAATACAGGAAAGCGATGGCGGAAATCTTTTCGGCTGATGATTCCAATCACCTGTTCTGGTACGAAAAACGAGCCAGAAGTGTTATATTGCACGCATCCCCGCTCGATGTGGCCGGTCCGCTGCAGGAATCCTTATACAAAAAAGTGGAAAACGTGATTTTCACATCCGCGACGCTTACGACCGTCGGAAACTTCGACTACGTCCGTTCGCGTCTCGGCGTTCAGGATGCACTTGAGGCGGCATACCCTTCCCATTTCGATTTTTCCACCCAGTCGCTTCTGTATATACCCCGTGACCTGCCACCGCCCGGAGACCCATCATTTCCCGGTGCTCTGGCTCCCAGAATCCTTGATATTCTGCACCTCACCAGGGGCAGGGCGCTGGTGCTTTTCACGAGCTATAACAATCTTAACAAAGTTTTCGATTTTTTATCCGGACGTCTTCCCTATACGATTTTCCGGCAGGGCGACGCCCCGCGAACCGCCCTTCTGCAGGCTTTCAGAGAAGATTTACATTCCGTGCTTCTTGCGACCGGCAGTTTCTGGGAAGGAGTAGATGTTCCGGGAGAGGCATTGAGCTGCCTGGTGATCGACAAGCTTCCATTCGCGTCGCCTTCGGAACCCATCATTTCCGCACGCATCGAGGCTATCAGAGAACGCGGCGGCAATCCGTTCATCGAATACCAGGTACCTTCGGCTATTATTTCATTGAAGCAGGGGCTTGGCAGACTTATCCGGAAAAGAACCGACAGGGGCATCTTGGCGATTCTTGATGTTCGCCTTCTTACAAGTCGGTACGGCTCGATGTTCCTGTCCAGCCTTCCCCCTATGTCGTTGACGAGCGAAATGTCGGCGATAAGCGGATTCATGGAGCCTGAAGTGCACACGGGAGATTGAAAAACAGGTTTTTTTCGACCGGAAAAGTATTATATTCGACCATCGGCAATTCAAAATTCCCGATTTTTTTCGATACCGAATGTAAACTCTTGATTGAGAGTAGGGCAATAAGAAAGGAAATCAATTATGGACAAAAAAGTGACGGTGATAGGAGCAGGGAATGTCGGAGGAGCTGTCGCCCAGCGCCTGGCAGAAAAACAACTGTCGGATGTGGTGCTCGTCGACGTAATCGAGGGGCTTGCAAAGGGAAAAGCACTCGATCTAAACCAGGCTTCAGCGATCGAGATCCATGACTGTCATATTGCAGGAGCCTCCGGATATGAAGAAACCGAGGGCTCGGATGTCGTGATCGTGACCGCGGGTCTTCCACGAAAACCCGGCATGAGCCGTGACGACCTGCTTGCAAGCAATGCGAAGGTGATGCTTGAAGCTGCCGGAAAGGCCGCCAAGGCCTCGCCAGGCGCGGTTTTCATAATCGTAGCCAACCCCATGGACGCCATGTGCCACGTGGCGCTCCAGGCAAGCGGTTTCCCCCCGGAGCGCATCGTGGGCATGGCCGGAATTCTCGATTCCGCTCGGTTCGCCTGGTTCATCGCGCAGGAACTCTCCGTTTCGGTCGCTACCGTGAAAGCCCTCGTTCTGGGCGCACATGGCGATGCAATGGTGCCCCTTGCACGTCACTCTACCGTCGCCGGTGTTCCCGTCACCGAGCTGCTTTCCCCGGAAAAAATAGAGGCGCTGATAAAGCGGACCCGTAACGGCGGCACAGAAGTCGTGGGCCATCTCAAAACAGGCGGCGCTTTTTACGCACCCGCCTCGGCCGCGGTGGAAATGGCCGAATCGGTTCTGAAAAACCGACGGAAAATTCTTCCTTGCGCTGCCTATCTTACCGGGCAATACGGAATTCGCGACCTGTTCGTAGGGGTACCGGTCAAACTGGGTTCTGCCGGAGTGGAATCGATCCTCGAAATCGACCTTGCCCCTTCCGAGCGGCAAGCTCTCGAAAAATCCGCCGCCTCGGTACGAGGATTGGTGAACGCGCTTCAATCCATTGAACTGTCATGAGCGGTCTTTCGATAACCCTTGTCGTCCTCTCGGCACTTCTCCATGCAGTGAGAAACTTGCTGACCAAGCGCTCCGGCGACAAGCAGCTTTTCGTATGGTGGTATGAAATCTGGGCGATGGTGTTTTTTTTGCCGCTTTTCCTCTACCTGGCGGCTGCAAAGGGATTGCCGCCGGCCACCGGCCTGGCCGTGGCCGCCGCCTCCGGTCTCATTCATTTTGTTTACTGGCTGTTCCTGTCCAAAGCCTACGAGGACGGTGACCTCTCACAGGTCTATCCGATCATGCGATCTGCACCGGCGCTCGTTTTGATCGTTTCGGTCGTTGTGCTGAATGAAAAGGTCTCCATTCTCGGGGTGGTAGGCATACTGCTGGTAGTCGCCGGTGTCCAGGCTATAGGAATGCAGCAGCCGTCGGCCCGGGAATTTATGCGCCCGTTCGCCGCCCTGGCCACCAACCGGGCCACCCGCTTCGCCTTTCTTACAATGGCCGCGGTCACCGCCTATTCGATTGTCGACAAAATAGGGGTCGGGTATGCGGACCCACTTGTTTTCAATTACCTGCTCATCGTGTTCGGAGTCGCTTTCTTCACGCCGTATATAGCTGCGACAAAAGGGAAAAGCGCAATCATGCTCGAGTGGTCGATAAACCGCCGAAGTATCCTGCTTAACGGCCTTATAGTTTTCATCAGCTATTCACTGATCCTGGTTGCCTTCACAATAGAGCGGGTGAGCTACATCGTAGGACTGCGGCAGTTGAGTATCGTCTTTGCGGTGCTCATGGGAGGCTACCTGTTGAAGGAAAAACATCGAACGCTGAGATTGATTTCGGCCGGCGTTATCTTTCTGGGCGCGTTCCTGATAACGGTTGCAAAGTGACTTCAATGACAAAAGAAGGAGGTGCCGGCGCATATTTGTCGCTGGCCGCGGCAGTCGTCTTCTGGGGGCTTTCCTTTGTTGCCACAAAGGTTGCCCTTGAAAGCATCCCTGTATTCACATTGGTGTTCGCACGGTTTGGCACGAGCGCATGCCTCTTTGCTGCGCTGCTTGCACGGAGGGGTTTCCCCCGCTTCAGCAAAAAAAACCGTGGAAAAATGCTGCTTCTATCGTTATCCGAGCCTGTGCTTTATTTCATTTTCGAAACCTATGGCCTGCGGCTCAGCCCTGCCGCTAAGGTTTCTTTGATAATCGCCACGGTGCCTGTAGCTGTGACGTTCCTGAGCGCGATTATTTTGAAGGAACGTACGGGTGTGGCGGGCATCCTGGGCATTGTCGTATCTCTTGCCGGCATCTCGGTACTGGTGACAGGGGATCCCGCCTTCAAGTTTTCCATGGGCGGGCCCCTTCTCGGCGACCTGCTGGTGTTCGGTGCGGTGATATCGGCGGCACTTTACATGGTGTTTGCAAGAGACGTGGGCAGAGAGCATTCTTCGCTCGAAATCACCGGGGTTCAGACCATATATGGTGGTCTTTTCTTCGCACCGGCCTTCCTTTTCGAGCTGCCATCGATACATTGGGAAGCCATAACCGCGCGGTCGCTGGGCGCGGTGGTCTACCTGACCGTCTTTGCAACAATAATCGCGTTTTTATGCTGGAACCATGCACTGACACGGCTTCCGGCCGCAAGAGCCTCGGTTGCGATAAACGGCGTCCCTGTCGTAACCGCCTTCGGAGCATGGCTGCTTATCGGAGAAACACTGACCCCGCTCCAGATGAGCGGCGGCCTGCTGGTGCTCATGGGAGTTTTCCTGACGAACCTTCCGGCTATATATCACAGCGGAAAGAGGAAGAAATCGACTCCCCCTAAAATCGAGTGATACAAAACGCAACCGCCGAAAGCCTGCAGCCGGTGGCTCTATATCGGAAAATTTTTTCTGAAGTACATACTTGCGCGGCCGGACGAACGTCAACTGAGAACAGCTTGACAAGAATTATGAATGGGGTATTGTAAAAATTTATTCTGAAGGAGGAATTGTGATGGCGATATCCCAACGGATCGCGACGAACATTTCCCGCTCGTCCTGGATCAGGAAAATGTTCGAAGAAGGTGCCAGAAGAAAGGCTCTGTACGGGGCGGACAAGGTTTTCGACTTCAGCCTTGGGAATCCCAACCTGGAACCCCCTGCGCAGTTTCATGAGGAAATACGGAGGTTGATGGATGACCCTGCACCTGGACGCCATGGATATATGCCGAACGCCGGTTACCCCGAAACCAGGCAGGCTGTAGCAGAGCATGTCAACTCGTATACGAAAGCCCAGCTCAAGGGCGATGACATTATAATGACCGTGGGTGCCGGGGGCGGGCTGAACGTTCTTTTGAAAACCCTGCTCGACCCGGGCGACGAAGTGATCATTCCGAAGCCCTATTTTGTCGAGTATGACTTCTACATCGATAACCACCAAGGCAAGCCGGTTCAGGTGGCCGTAGGAGAGGATTTTTCACTCGATCTTGATGCTATATCGGCCGCGGTCAGTAAACGGACAAAGGCTGTATTGATAAATTATCCGAACAATCCAACCGGTAGGGTCTGCAGCCGGGGGGAACTGGACGGACTTGCCGGATTGCTCTCAGATCATGGCTCACGGTTTGGGCGGTCGATATATCTTATTTCCGACGAACCGTACCGGAAAATCGTTTTTGACGGTATAGAGGTGCCGAGCGTGCTGGACTTCTACCGGGACAGCTTCGTCGTCACTTCTTTTTCGAAAGACCTCTCTCTTCCGGGTGAAAGAATAGGGTACATAGCGGTCAACCCCGGCATCACGGACAAGGAATTGATATCCGCCGGGCTGGTACTTTCTAATCGCATCCTCGGCTTCGTCAACGCACCCGCGCTGATGCAGCGGGCGATCCCCAATTTACTCAATTACACCGTTGATGTCGACGCCTATCGAAGAAAGCGAGATATGCTGTGTGATGGCCTTTCGGCATGCGGCTACCGTTTTGTCGTTCCGAAAGGAACTTTTTATCTGTTTCCACGTACCCCCATCGACGATGATGTCGCTTTTGTACAGGCGCTTCAGGAAGAAAACATCCTGGTGGTCCCTGGCAGCGGATTCGGGGGGCCGGGTCACATGCGCATCGCATTCTGCGTGGATGACCGGGTGATTGAAAATGCACTTCCCGGTTTCGAGCGTACGATTAGAAAAATTTAATCCCGGCCGGGTTATTGATCTATACCAGTGGAGTCCAATGCAATGTATTCTAAGACCTTGTCACTGCGTTTCCCCGGGAAAATCGCGGGCCAGCCGGTTGTCGTAAATCTGGTCAGGGATTTCGACCTGACTTTCAATATCCTCAAGGCCACAATCTATCCGCGTAAAGATGGATTCATGGTCATGGAATTAAGCGGACATCGCAAAAACTTCCAAAAGGGTGTCCGCTACCTGAAAAGCCTCGGCATAAAGGTCGAAAACATCGGGCAGGATATCCGGCGGGACGAGGCCAAGTGTTACCACTGCGGCGCCTGCACCGCCGTTTGCCCCACAGGGGCGCTTTACATCAAGCGGCCCGAAATGGAAGTCGTTTTCGAGAAGGACAAGTGCAGCGCATGTGAATGGTGTGTGCAGGCATGCCCGGCCAGGGCGATGGTGGTCAGTTTCAACAAACGTGTACTGCTGTAATGGATAATTGCTTTCCAAAAGATGCAGCCGCCCTCAGCAGACCGGAAGGCCTTTCAGGGTGACAGGCGTCAATCCCATGACGATCAATCCTTCAACGGTGGTGGTGGCTTTGAGCGGTGGCCTGGACAGCTCTTTCGCGGCTGCAAGACTTCTCGAGAAGGGGTGGCGGGTCCGTGGTCTCCACCTTGTGCTGCCTGCACCGCCTGATATTCTTGAAGCCAGACGCGAAGCGGTGCTCCGGGCCGCCGGCTTTCTCGACATCGAAGTTGAATTTATGGATGTCACCCAGCAATTCTCGGACGGTGTGGTATCCCCCTTCGTGGACCGGTATTTGAAAGGATTAACCCCGAATCCCTGCGTGGTTTGCAATGAACGGATCAAGTTCCCTGCCCTTTGCAAATATGCAGACAATCTAAATATCCGTTTCGTCGCGACCGGTCATTATGCCAGGCGCGGGCCTATGGGAGAAACTATAAGGCTTTTAAGGGGTTCGGATCTTCTAAAGGATCAATCTTATTTCCTGCACCGAGTCGATATCCAGTGTCTTGAACGGAGTATTTTCCCAATCGGCACCCTGACGAAGGAGCATTGCAGAAACGAAGCGCGTGCACTAGGCCTAACCTCGGCCGGTTCTACCGAGAGCCAGGAGATCTGCTTTCTGCATGAAGCGGACTACCGTACGCTTGTTGAGCGTCGTGCCGGTGGAAAAGCGTCGCAAGCCGGTAGATTCGTCACCGAATCCGGAGACGTACTCGGAGATCATCAGGGCATTCACCGCTTCACGATCGGTCAACGGCACGGAATGGGCATTGCCTCCTCGAAGCCTTATTATGTTAAAGCGTTGAGGCCAGAGCGATCGGAAGTGGTCGTCGGAAGGAAAGAGGAAATTTTTTCGCGCGATGTTCTTGCCTTGCAGTTCAAATGGCTCCGTGAACCGCAATTCAACGCCAGGCTTTCGGCCCAGATTCGGTACCGACACAGAGCAGCCCCTGGCCTCCTCCGGGTGGAGGAGCAGAACAAAGTACGCTTCACCTTCGACGAACCCCAGTGGGCCGTTACTCCCGGACAGGCCCTTGTGTGCTACGATGGCGACACTGTCGTGGGCGGAGGATGGATTTCTAAACCATGACAAGTTTTCGAATAGTGACCCTGGGATGCAAGGTGAACCAGTACGAGTCGGCCTGGCTCAGAGAAACGCTCTGTGACGAGGGGTGGAAATGGGCGGGTAAAGGTCACGCGGATATAACGGTCGTAAATACATGCATCGTCACTCAAACCGCATCCCGGCAGTCCCGGCAGGAGATCCGCAAGGCCATACGCAGGTCTCCAGGAGGGCTGGTTGCCGCTGTCGGATGCTACGCCCAGATGTTTCCGGATGAACTGTTGGAAATCGAGGGAGTAGGCCTGGTTGTAGGTAACAGTTCAAAAGGGGCTTTGGTCGATCTGCTCAAGGGTGCAATAGATGGAAGGACTCGTGGGGTCGTATCCGGCGATTTCGAGCCTGCGCCAAGATTCGACCCGATGCCTGTCAGCCGTTTTTCCGGAAGAAGCAGGGCGTTTTTGAAAATACAGGATGGATGTGAGTCCTTCTGTACATACTGTATTGTTCCGTTCGCCAGGGGACCCTCCCGCAGCCTGGGCATGGAAAAGGTATTGAAAGGCGTGGAAAGATACTGCAGGGAAGGGTACAAAGAAATCGTCCTCACGGGCATCCACCTGGGGCTCTACCGGGGTGCAGAGTCCGGTTGCGACCTGTCCGGGCTTCTTAAAAGGATACGCAGCGAAAAATACCCTGCCCGGATTCGGCTCAGCTCCATGGAACCCAACGAGGTCACAGACGAAATCATAGAGATGGTTGCGGAGGGGGGGTGGATCTGCCGGCACTTCCACATAGCCCTTCAAAATGGAGACGATTCAATCCTTGCCTCCATGAACCGTCGCTACAAGGCAGACGATTTCGCCTTGCTGGTGAGGAAAATCCAGGAAGCATGCCCTCAAACATGTATAGGAGCGGATGTCATGTGCGGTTTTCCGGGAGAAAACAAGCAAACTTTTGAAAACACCCGGAGTCTTCTGGCCGGTCTTCCGGTATCCTATCTCCATGTTTTTCGGTATTCGCGCCGTCCCGGCACCAGGGCCGCGGAATTTCCCGATCAGGTTCAGCCGGGAGAGGTAAAGGATATGGCCGAAGTAATGCGGGCTCTCAGCCGCGGGAAACGCTCCGAATTTAATCGTGCATCTCTCGGAAGCATCCTCGAAGTCCTCCGGGAAGGCCGGCATTTTTGTGGCGAAAACATGGCCTTCGGCACCAGCGACAACTATGTACCGGTTCTCTTCCGGTTCCCGCCGGAAAATAATCCGGACCCGCTTCTGAAAATCCGAGCTGAGCAAGTAAAAGGCGACAGGGTGGAGGGAACCTTAGTCAGCGCCCGTTACCCAGAATAACCCTCATCGGCTGTCCCCCTTTCTTCTCTGTGCCCTGACCTTTTCTTTCCAGCCCTTGGGCTTTCTCCCTTTAGCTGCGCGCCCCCTGTCTGGGTCACGCTCGGGAATGAGAATGAACGAACCCGGAGCGAAATAGGCCGTCCGCTTTCTGGGCTTAGCTTTATCTTTTGGGGTTTTTCCGGCCCTGAGATCGTCCTTCTGCCGCACCTGCGGGCCTAGGATGCACTGGGCGGGAAGCCGCTCAGCGAGATACAAATCGCCGAAAGAGAAAAAAACAACCCCACCGGACCGTGCAGGGGCCGTGCCGATCTCGAGAATAACGGGTTCGGGGTTTTTCCTCCGTCCGATCCGCTGTGCCATCGCCGTAGACCCGCTCAGTACAATCCATTTCCCTACAGGGGCATTCAGACCTTTTTCGATTACGACCGGATGAGCGCGGGGCCTTACGGGTGTATAAAGCAGTTTCGGGAGGGAATCGACGGCAGCCTCCTTCGGCCCGTGAAAATGCCTCTCCGATGCCGCGATTGTTCCTTCGGTAAAATCAAATACGCCCCTGCCGTGTCCCATCAACAATTCGTTGATATGTGCCTGCCGGATATGGCCCCATCCTTCTTCCTCGTGAAGGGCCTGGAGCAATTCTTTGAGCGGAACCCGGCCCTCAACGGAAGGCACCAAGCCGAACTCGTCCGGCCGTCGACCAAGGACATAAGTCAAAAAGCGACAGAGGCTCTCCACATTCATCGAGTTGTCTTTACGCCCCATTTTCCTCCTTCAGCCGATTCGACAAAGATTTTCAGGCTGTAACCCCGATATTCGCAATTCCAGTTTTCAGGTGCAGAGATTGATTTGGTGATTATAATATCATATTATATGAAATTTCTAATGCAAGAGTAAATGTCGGCGTTTTGCCGGCTTTCGGGGAGAGAAAAAATGCAATACTGCGAACTGGGAAATTCCGGAATAAAAATTTCAGCTATCACCATGGGAACCTGGCAGGCAGGGAAAAAGATGTGGGTCGGCATCGACGACACCCAGACAACGGCCGCCATTCGTGCGGCCTTCGACCTGGGGATTACGACCTTCGACACTGCGGAAGAATACGGCCATGGACATTCCGAACGAATCCTCGGAAACGCCCTGAAAGATGTCCGGGACAAGGTCGTGATCGCGTCCAAGGTTTTCCCGAACCACCTGGAACCGGCCGCGTTGGTGGAAGCCTGCCACCGTTCGTTGAAAAATCTTTCCACCGACTACATCGATCTCTACCAGATTCACTGGCCGTCCGGATCGTGGGGAACGAAAATCGTGCCCATGGAAAAAAGCATGGAAGCGTTGGCGCGTTTAAAGGAACAGGGGAAAATAAGGGCGGTGGGGGTATCCAATTTTTCGGCTGGACAGGTGGAAGATACGCTTGCCTGCGGGCCTGTGGCGAGCGTTCAGCCTCCTTATTCCCTTTTCTGGAGACAGGCAGAGAAAGAGCTGATTCCCTTTTGCCGGGCCCGGGGCATCACGGTTCTGGCTTATTCCCCCCTGGCGCAGGGAATCCTGACCGGTAAGTTCGGCCCCGATCATGTGTTCGCAAAGGGAGACCACCGCCGCCGCAACCGTCTTTTCGCGCCTGAAAACAGGGAAAAAGTCAAACAGGCGCTGAACCTTATGCTTCCGATGGCCGAATCGAAAAACGTGAGCCCGGCCAGGCTGGCGCTTTCCTGGGTTATTCACCAGGATGGAGTCTGTGCGGTGGCCGGAGCGAGAAACGCCTCGCAGGTGTCCGACAACGCCAAGGCGGCCGACCTTGTGCTCTCGGATCGCGACCTCCAAGACCTCGATCGCATATCGGCTATCGTAACCGAAAATCTCGACGACGACCCGGTACAATGGCGCTGAAGGCTAGTTTTCGGAAGCCTTCTGCTTCCCGTTATCAAAGCCTAGAAGTTTCCTCAGCTCGTCGCCGTCTATTTTTTCCTTCTCGAGGAGCACCTGCGAAACAGATCTCAAGGCGTCTTCGTTTTTCCGGATAATCTCGATCGCCCGCTTATACTGATCGCCTATGATGCTCTTGATTTCCTTGTCTATCAACTCCGCCGTGGACTCGCTGTATTCGACCTTCGACCCTCCGCCCAGCTCCATAAATTGCGGCCGCTTTTCCGGCGCCAGATA
Organism: Desulfatiglandaceae bacterium; assembly: GCA_046498185.1. Taxonomy (GTDB): domain Bacteria; phylum Desulfobacterota; class DSM-4660; order Desulfatiglandales; family Desulfatiglandaceae; genus CAYXDR01. The sequence goes on from JAWOBE010000178.1 coordinate 30,728, forward strand.
CACCTGCCCCAACTCCTGGCTCATCCCGTATTCGGTGACCATGCTACGCGCGATGTCGGTGGCTTTCGAAAGGTCGTTGTGCGCCCCGGTGGAGATATCGCCGAAAATCATTTCCTCTGCGGCCCTTCCGCCGAGCAGCGTGCATATCTTGTTCAGAAGCTCGGAGCGGGCCATCAAAAAACGATCTTCGGTGGGCACCTGCAGCGTGTAACCAAGTGCGGCGATTCCACGGGGAATGATCGATATTTTCTGCACCGGATCAACCCCTGGCAGCGAAAGCGCGACGATCGCATGCCCCAGTTCGTGGTAGGCAACCGTTTCGCGTTCTTTTTTGTTGATCAAACGATTTTTCTTCTCGAGCCCGGCCAGAACCCGTTCCACGGCCTCCTCGAATTCAGACATCCCAACGCTTTTCTTCTTTCTTCGAACGGCAAGCAGCGCCGCCTCGTTGACCAAATTCGCCAGGTCGGCCCCAACCATGCCCGGTGTCATGCCGGCCAACGCTTCCACGTCCACATCCTTCGCCTTTTTGACCTTCTTGAGGTGCACCTTCAGGATTTCTTCCCGGCCTTTCTTGTCGGGCCTGTCCACGAGGATGGTTCGATCGAACCGGCCCGGGCGCAGCAAGGCCGGGTCCAGGATCTCGGGCCTGTTGGTCGCGGCCATCAGGATGACCCCCACCTTGGGGTCGAAGCCATCCATTTCGACCAGCAACTGGTTCAGTGTCTGCTCCCGTTCGTCATGCCCGCTGACGGCTCCGAAGCCACGCGCTTTGCCGAGAGCGTCCAACTCGTCGATAAAGATAATGCATGGGGCCTTCTCCTTGGCCTGGACGAAAAGGTCCCTGACCCTGGCGGCGCCGAGCCCGACGAACATCTCAACGAATTCCGAGCCGCTAAGGCTGAAAAACGGCACACCGCTTTCCCCTGCCACGGCTTTCGCAAGCAGGGTTTTACCGGTCCCCGGCGGCCCCACAAGCAGGACCCCCTTCGGCATCTGTCCCCCAAGCTCGGTGAACCTGTCGGGCTCCTTCAAAAATTCAATGACCTCAACGAGCTCCTGCTTGGCCTCGTCGACCCCGGCCGCATCCTTGAAGGTAACATCCAGTTCGTTTTCCACGTAGATCTTTGCCTTGTTCTTGCCCAACGTCATAAACCCGGGCTGCTGCCCGGCCATGCGTTTCATAAGAAAATACCAGATGCCGATGAAAAGAAAGATCGGAAACACCCAGGAAAAAAGATCCCGGAGAAACGTGGATTCTATCTCCCCTTTGAAGGTGACACTGTATTGTTCCAGCAGCTTGGAAAGCTCCGGATCGACCCGTACGGTCCGGAACATTTCCCCTCCGTTCGTCATCCGGCCCTGGATGCGGTCCGCCGTTATCGCCAACTCGGCCACTTTCCCTTGTTCAAGGAGACGAAGGAACTCGCTGTATGGAATCGTCTTGATGGCAAAAGCCGTGTGCAGTGTGTTCTGAAGGATTAAAACGACCCATATCCCCAGAAGAATATACCAGATGGAAAACTTATGTCGCTTTTCCATTCTTTTTCTCCATGTATATTGTGAAATGGTGAAGAGGGTTAAATACTAGGGTGAAGGGCCTATTTGATCAAGCAAAAAAACACCGCCTCAGACCTTCGGCATTGTAAAGCCTGCTGTTATGAAGTAATTTACCGGAAACGGGATTACAGGAGCACGCGAATGACCAACAAACTGGATAGCGACAGAATCGAATTTTTAAAGAAAGATTTCAGCAGGGGCTTTATCGAATACTGCGGCTTCGAGGCGGTTGACATAAAACGTGGAAAAGTCGAATCCTCGCTGAATGTGACCGACAATCACCGCCAGCAGGACGGCTTTGTGCATGCGGGGGTTATGGCAGCCATGGCTGACCACACAGCCGGATATGCCGGATTCACCACGGTTGAAGATGACCGTCGGATTCTCACCGTGGAGTTCAAAATCAATTTTCTAAGACCCGCTTCAGGCCATGTGATTACATGCCGCGCCCAGGTTATCCGTGAAGGAAGCAGACTGGTAGTGGCCGAAGCGGAAGTCTACGATGTGCGGGAAAAGGGCAGCGCGCTATGCGCAAAAGCCCTGCTGACACAGGCGGTGGTTGAAATCTCATAAGCCTGATTCGATTTCATCTGCCAGCCTGCGCGCCGCTTCGGCCGGATCTTTAGCATCCCTTATCGGTCGACCGACGACGATATAGTCCGCGCCGTTCTGAATCGCTCCGCCCGGCGTAACGATCCTTTTCTGGTCGTCGCCTTCGACCAGGGACCACCGAGGCCGAATTCCCGGAGTAACAATGATCATCTCCGGCCCGATCGCTTCCCGGATCGTAGCCGCTTCAAGCCCGGAACAAACGACCCCACCGCAGCCTGCCTCCTTTGCGATCAATGCACGTACAACCGCCAGACCGGATATATCGTTGAGGTATTCCGGCCGGAGGCCAAGCTTCTGAAGGTGTCCGCCATTGAGACTCGTAAGGAGTGTAATTCCAAGTATTTTTGTCCCTGGAAATTTTTCGGAAACAGGTTTCAAAAAACCATTACCCTGCTCGCAATGCACCGTTATAAACTCAGGTTTCAGCCTGGCCGCCGTCTCGAATGCACGGGTGACGGTCGCCGGTATATCATGGAGCTTAAGGTCAAGAAAGACACCTGTATCCCCCGCGTCGTTCACCGCGTCTACGATGCGTGGTCCCTCGGCGATGAAAAGCTCCAGGCCGACCTTGAACAGCCCCACCCGCCCGGTGAGTTTTTCCACAAGCGACATCGCGGTTCTATAATCAGGAACATCCAGCGGAAAAATGATTCGATCCTTCGGTTGCAGCATTATTGTCCCCCTCTCATTTCTAAAAAAGCCCGGATAAATCCGCCGGCACGAATTATTTATCCAAACATATCATTTGTAAACCCCTATAACGTCAGCCGATAGGTGTTCGCTCACGGAAAAAAGCGCTGCCTTAAAAACAGCCGATATCAACGCCGACACATAGGGGAGATCGATTACGTTTACGACAACGATAAAGACATCCGCTTCGCTGACAACGACCTCACCTCAAGCCGAATAAAGGCTGTGGAGGGGGTTTCGATGCGGGAGATTCATCGGGGAGAACTACGAAATATGAAGCTTCCGCAGCGGAG
>JAWOBE010000044.1:0-18244 GCA_046498185.1 Desulfatiglandaceae bacterium
AAATCCATTTTCGTTTGATCGTATAATGCTACCTTAATGTGTGCCTCCTTTCTGTAGAAAGTAGGGTATCAAACAATCCCAAAATCCAGAAAGGAGGCACACATTATGGGAGCATTATACGATCAAATGAAGATGGATTTGGGTGTCACAGAATCGGTCGTATGTTAACCGTCCACAGAACAGGCCAACCCTCGGCGGCAAGCCCTCCAATATTTTGCCACCCTTTGCCAATTCTTTGCCAGATGCCCCGGAAACGTTGTAAAATAAGGCTATTCGCTGGTTCAAATCCAGTCGTCCCGACCATCTTTTTATTATAATTTCAACTACTTATGGTTTAATCCGCAGTATTGCCATATCCTCGGGCAGCAGATAGAGAAATTTGGCTTTTAAATCTAGCGATACCCTGCTGCCTATTTTTCCCCGTTCAGTTTTCGCCTGAGAACGCCCGAGACCCAAATCTTAAATCTGGAACAGGGAATGTCGAATCCCGCGCAGCGGCCCCACCACACACGCACCGCAGGCGCTAACACCAACGCGCCCGCTCTGCGGCCCCCCAACACCCTTGCAGGTCGTGGTGAATTGCTATAATGTTTTGAAAAGAGGATATCACGACGGAAAATGCCGTCAATCCTTTCTAAACCAAGGCTTTCAACAACTGGGTGAATTGCAGGCAGAGTATGACAGATAAGGATTTCTAACTCCTAACGCTTTTAGGAAAAAACATGTCTCCAGAAATTAACGAATTTTTCACAAACAAACGCATCCTCGTCACCGGCGGCGCCGGCTTTATCGGCTCCAATCTCTGTGAAGCGCTCCTGGCAAAAGGCGCCCGGGTTGTGTGCCTGGACAACTTTTCCACCGGCTACCCCAAAAACATCCTGGAGTTTACCGCAAAGCCGGCTTTCAAGCTGATCGTGGGCGACATCCGCAACCCGGCCGACTGCGAAAAGGCCTGCGCCGGGGTCGACTACGTCCTGCACCACGCCGCCTTGGGTTCGGTGCCCCGTTCCATCGAGGATCCGGCCACCACCGATGCGGTGAATGTCGGCGGTTTCGTCAACATGCTCATTGCGGCGAGGGATGCCGGCGTCAAACGCTTCATCTACGCGGCCAGCTCATCCACCTACGGCGATAGCGCGGAGCTCCCCAAGACCGAGGAAAAAATCGGCCGCCCGCTGTCGCCCTACGCGGTCACGAAATACGTGAACGAGCTGTATGCCGACGTCTTCGCCCGAACCTACGGCATGGAAACGATCGGCTTACGGTATTTCAATGTCTTCGGCCCGCGCCAGGACCCCGAAGGCGCCTATGCCGCGGTGATTCCCAAGTTCGTCATGCAGTTCATGGCACACGACTCCCCCGTCATCAACGGCGACGGCAGCTTTTCGCGGGATTTCACTTACATCGACAACGTCATCCAGATCAACGAGCTCGCCATGAAGGCTGAAAATTCCGAGTCCCTGAACACCGTTTACAACGTGGCCGTAGGCGAACGAATCAGCCTCAACGATCTGGCCGATACCTTGAAAGGCCTCCTCTCCGCCCATGATCCGGCGATCGCCGATCTCCCCATTCTTCATGGTCCGGAACGGCTCGGCGATGTCCCCCACTCCCAGGCTTCCATCGAAAAAGCCCGCCGCCTGCTGGGCTATAACCCCCAATACAACGTCCAGGATGGGCTAAAGGAAGCCGTAACGTGGTACGCGGACAATCTGTGAAAAGGCCGCGCAGCTGCAAATGAAAATCTGGCAGGGGAGTGAATTGGGAGGTCTGGTGCCCAGAATTGCCCAATACGGACCCATACCTGTGGGAGCGATTTGCAATCGCGATTTGGCCGCTCCCCGGCATTCCATATTCATATTCAATATTTCGCTTCGCGGTATTGGCGCCAGTGTTGGTGGCGCCTCCAGCGCTGTCCGAACGCCACCCCCACCCTCCGCCCGATGCCAAAATCCTGTCAATCCTCTCTAAAATTCGGAATGATGCCAAATCTTTTAAATATAGCCACAAGATGCACAGAAATCACAAAAATTAAGAAATAATTTATTTCTTTGCGCTTTTGCGCCTCAGCGCGATGCAAAAACCCTGACTTTGCCCTTGACCAGCTGAAGAAAATGTTAAAACTGTATTTAAACATTCAATGGTCATTTCAGGGAGGTCATTATGACCGAAGCGGTTTTGAATATTAAACGATGGGGAAACAATCCAGGGGTTCGCCTGCCTGCTCCGGTGGCTGGAGCAGCGCGTTTGTGCGTAGATCAGCGTGTACGCATCTCCGTAGAAGACAGGGCCATCGTGATCCGGGCTCTAGAAGAAGCCGAGCCGACTTTGAAGGAAAGGCTTGCTTTCTTTGACCCGGCCAGGCATGGAGGAGAAGTCATGCGGAGTGCGAGGCCGCATCTTTTAAAGAGGTTGCCGGATGTTTTCTTTGCTGATGTATGCAAGCGTCTGAATCAGATCGTGCAGTTGGCGTAGGTGCATAAAACGTTTTGCAGCACTATTTTAAAGTCTGACAGGATCAACAGGATCAACAGGATAAAAAACACAAAACAAAAACATCTTGTAAATCCCTAAAATCCTGTTTAAATTTCAAATCCCTCACTCATAAACTTCATGGTAAGTTAGCCGGTCTTCCATCTTTGCTGGACACCGGTGCCCTCGGGGCGAAGGTTCAGCGATGAGAAGCTTGATATTTAAAAACGGCGATGGACTCAACATAGATAAGGGTGGGTTGATGGGTTCCCAGACTTGGGGAACCTGGGGAGAAGGCGGAGGTGAGTCCTATCATTTGCTGGATGCTGAAATGAGGTGCTCATTTTTGAATTTCTTGAGAGTCAACACATCAAAAGTATAAGCGCGGCCAGCCTTGCAAGCCGACAGACGCCCCTTTTTGACCCACCTTCTCAGCGTTACCTCCGAAATCCCGAGATATTCTGAAGCCTCCTTCAGATTGAATGGTTTTACGGCAATGTCTGCTTGCCAACGCTTCAAATCCAGCACCTCAGGAGCGTCTTGGTGTGGCCCCATTATCCCATATTTTAAGATGTGCACCGCCAGCCTTTTCTTTTCCTTTTCAGGAAGCTGGTGGATTGCGTCAATGACGTTCTCTGCAGTGTGCATAGTTACCTCCATGTTCCTTTCAGATATTTTTTGAGATCTCTGTAAAAATTCTCATGAGGGCCAGCCTGATATAGAATCAGTGAATCGTCTTCAAGTTTATAAGCCATTAGCGTCAATTGGCGGCCAATGCTGAATTTGTATACTCGAAAACCCTCCAGATCTCCTTTTTTGGATTCACCGATGGTCGGATCCGAGATGATATCCTCAACGGCATCCAAGACCGCCTGTTGAAAATGCCGTGGAAGCCTTTTTATATACTTTTTGAATGGCGGCATCTGGAAAATTTCCATGTTAAAAGATTATCATATCTTATCATATCTTGTCAAAAGGCCATTTTTCGGAACAACAGGGGGCTTTGTGCATCGCGCGGGGACGCCAAGGCGCCCCGGAGGTCACGGACGGGTTCGAGATTGACAGCGATTCTTGAAACTTGTAATCTGAACGTTATAATTTTATTTTTTTAAGAGCGTAGTAAAGTACTGTGATTCATACGTTTTGAAGAGTCATTCCGAAGGTTTTTTAGATATGGACAGCATTATTGATTCTAAATTTACCGAAAACACAGAAGCCATTATTGCTCAATTTGGTTTTAAAGATTTAAAATCTTTTATAAAAAACCAAGCATTGCTTATGCTTTTGGCTAAAATTGAAAAATTCGAAGCCGAAAACAAACGATTTGAGAGAAAGCATCATTGCTCTTTTGATGTGTTTCAGAAGAAAATGGAACAGATGCTCGGCATTGAAGATTTCGAAAAAGACGATGATTATTTGGATTGGCGATTTGCAGTAGAGGCTAAGAACAGGCTTCAGAGGCAAAAGCTGGAACTCGAAAATGCTTGATCTAATTGCCAGGCATGAGCAATATATCAAGTCCTTTCAAGTGCTTTTATATGAAAAAGAAGGTGAAATTTTTCGCTTTAAAGCGGAACTGACCTTTAAGGATGAATCGAAAATTTTCATTAAGGAATATGTTTTCAAGGGCAGTGAAAGGAAATATGCTTATCATTGGACGGATCCTTCCGGGAATTTAATTTGTCGTTGGGACAATGCCGCTCATTCGCCTGATATCTTAACTTTTCCTCATCATAAACATATAAATGGCGCGGTCGATGCATCTAGCGAGACATCTCTCGCCGATGTATTGGGGGTCATCGTCAAGACGCTTGATTTTGAAAAACGGCGCCAATAGCGACCTGTACTTGTGAAATGCCGGCGATCGTAGTGCTTTGTGGCCTGGCGGGAGATTTGGCATCGCGCGGTGGCGCCTGCGGCGCGGGGTTTATAATTTTAGACAGGATTGACTGGATTTTCAGGATGTTGGCATCGCGCCAAGGCGCCAAGGCGCTAAGAAAAGCGGGAAAACCGGGAGGCGGAAACTCATCGGTGAATGACGATGAAGATATACGCCCGGTAAAATAAACACGTTCATTTTTCCGGACGCACATCCTCCTCTACACCTGTGCTGCCGCACCGGTGCCCTCGCATGCGAGGGGTCACCGATGAGAGATTTCGTATTCCCCGTAGGCCGCGGGTTTCCATACCCGACATGTTATCGTTGTCAGCGAAGCGGTTGTCGTTGTCGTAATCGATATACCATCGGCGTCGGTAGCGGCTGTTTTCGGTGAATTGGCCGCAACAAGACACAAGAGACACAAAAAAGTAATTAAATAATCTTTTAAATTTTGTGATTTCTGTGCATCTTGTGGCGATCCCCAAGGTATGTTGCATCGCGCGGTGGCGCCTGCGGCCGCTTGAAACCTATCGGAGGCTTGGGGGTCAGAGCTCTCTTGTTTTCATGAAAATTATTTCAGGCCATTGCTCGGTTACCCTGTTGAGCCGCCATTCGCTGTCGGCCAGGTAGGTGAGGTTTCCTCCCGCATCCAGCGCCAGGTTGGCCTGGTTGGCTTTTTCAAAAGCGGCCAGTTGTTTCCGGTCCTCGCACCGCACCCATCGGGCGGCGGCATAATCAAGGGGATCGTATACGGCATCCACGCCATATTCGTCTTTCAGCCGGGCGATCGTTACATCAAACTGAAGAACCCCCACGGCGCCCATGATGAATTCGCTTCTCATAAGCGGGCGGAAGACTTGAATCGCTCCTTCCTCGGCCAACTGGATCAGGCCCTTGTTGAGCTGTTTGGCTTTGAGCGGGGAGGCCAGCCGAACGCGGCGGAAATGTTCCGGGGCGAAATTGGGGATGCCGGTGAAATTGAGGGGCTCTTTTTCGGAGAAGGCATCGCCGATTTTGATGGTGCCATGGTTGTGGATGCCGATTATGTCGCCCGGCCAGGCTTCTTCCACGAAGGTTCGGTCCTGGGCCATAAATATGATCGGGTTGGCAACGAGAATGTCCTTACCGAGCCTATGGTGCCGTATCCGCATCCCCCGTTTAAAGCAACCCGAACAGATCCTCAGAAAGGCGATTCGGTCCCGGTGTGCCGGATCCATGTTGGCTTGAATTTTGAAAACGAATCCTGAAAATTCATCCTCCTCGGGCAATACAAGGCGGGAGCCCGATGGGCGCGGCATGGGGCCGGGCGCAATTTCCACGAAGGTGTCCAGGAGTTCTCTCACACCGAAGTTGTTGACGGCGCTTCCAAAAAAGACGGGAGTCTGGCTGCCTTTGAGAAAATCCTGCAGATCGAAGGGGTTGGCGGCCCCTTCCAGCAGGGCCACGTCATCACGCAGCTCCTGTGCGCGGCTTCCCAGGAGTTCGTCAAGCAGTGGGTCGCCCAGGTCCCGGATGGTGACCGCATCTTGCGGCGGCTTTTCCAGGCCGGGGGTGAAGAGTGTCAGTTCCCTACGATAAAGGTTGTAGGTTCCTTTGAATTCTTTGCCCATCCCGACGGGCCAGGAAAGCGGCGCACATTCGATTTGGAGCGTCTCTTCGATGTCGGCGAGGATGTCGAGCGGCGGCATACCCTCGCGATCGAGCTTGTTGACGAAAGTCAAAATCGGGGTGTTTCGCATTCGGCAGACTTCCATCAACTTGCGGGTCTGGGCCTCGACCCCCTTCACGCTGTCAATGACCATGACGGCACTGTCCACGGCGGTGAGCACGCGGTAGGTGTCTTCCGAAAAATCCTGATGGCCGGGGGTGTCGAGAAGATTGATTTCGTAGCCGCGGTAGTCGAATTTCATCACGGAGCTGGTGACGGAAATCCCCCTGGATTGTTCGATGGACATCCAGTCACTGGTGGCATGGCGGGTTGCCTTGCGTGCCTTAACGGAGCCTGCCAGCTGTATGGCGCCGCCGAACAGCAGCATCTTCTCTGTGAGTGTTGTTTTTCCTGCATCCGGGTGACTTATGATTCCGAAGGTGCGACGGCGATTTATCTCTTTATGCCTTGTTTTTGCAAGCATAGCTTCCATTTCAATTTCTCTGATTTAAAAGTTAAAATTTGGCGGTAATTTTAGTCGGAGGCGTGCATTTCTGCTCATGGAGGAGTCAAAGACCCAAGGCCGATCATAACCACGATATTTTGCTTGAAGGATAAATCATACATGATTTGAACAGGTAAGTTCCGTAAACCGCCCTGTCAAGGAAAAGTTTATAAAATGCCGGAATGCAACCCGAGCTTTGAATCTATGCACTGCACCACCCGGTTGAACTAGGACATGTCGGCGGTGGTGCCTATTCGACGGGCGGGCTGATGTTATTTTTATTTTTTCTGTAATCCGGTTCCAGGTTGTCGAGCGCCTCACCGTGTCTTATTCTGAATAAAACAAAAAAATTTGGACAGGAGTAAATGATGCACTTTTTCAAAGGGTTGTTTTCAGTGCTTTTTGTGTGTGCGGTATGGGTCCTTACCGCGGTATCCCCTGTTTGTGCGCTGTCTGTGGATGTAAAAGAATTCACGCTGGAAAACGGCATGCTTTTTCTCGTGGTCGAACGCCACACGACCCCCCAGGTGGCCTGCAGGCTTTCCATACGGGCGGGCTCTGCTCTGGAAGATTCCGGGAACACGGGCATAGCCCACATGCTCGAGCACATGATGTTCAAAGGGACGATGAATTTCGGAACTACCGACCCGGAGCTTGACCGGGATCTGCAGCGGCGCATCGAGGCGACCTACCAGGCGATATTACACGAGGAGCTTTCAAGGAAACCGGACAGGGAGCTGATTCGTCAAAAACGGGAAGAAATGGAGCGACTTCGCCAGCAGGTTCAGAAAATATATGTTCCGCAGGCGTTTTCTTCTCAACTCGAAAAAAACGGGGCCGTGGGTGTGAATGCGTTTACGTCCCAGGATGAAACCCAGTACATGGCTTCGATTCCATCCGATATGCTGGATCAATGGTTTTCAATAGTCAGCGAGCAGATTTTCGAGCCTGCCTGGCGTGAGTTTTATGTCGAGAAGGAAGTCGTGCAGCGTGAATGGGCGTTTCGCTATGTGAACAGCCCTTCGGGCGCCGCGTGGCTCGATCTCTTTTCCACGGCATATTCGGCCCACCCGTACGGCAATCCGGTAATCGGCTGGCGGTCGGACATGAAATACTACAACACCACCGATGCAAAAAAATTCCACGAAACCTTTTACAATCCTTCGAACGCGGTATGCGTGTTGGTCGGAGATGTAAGGCTGGAAGCGGCCAAGCGTTTCGCGGAGATATATTTCGGTCGCTATCCGCGAGGTTTCCGGTCTCCCGAAAAGGTAACGGCCGAGCCGGCGCAGGAGGGGCCGAGAAGGTCGATACGGTACCTTAAAGGGGCGCGGAGTCCGCTGGTGCGGATGGGTTTCCATGGAGCCTTGATGGGAAGTGATGATTTTTACGCACTCGATGCTCTCACGATGGTTTTGAGCCATGGGCGGAGCGCCAGGCTCACCAGGGAGATCGTCCAGAAGGGGCGGGCCATGGAGGCATGGGCTTACAATCCTGATCAGCGCTATGGTGGCCTTGTGATCCTGGGTGGATCTCCGCACGATGCGTCCGGTGCAGGGGTGGACTCGGGGGATGGTTCAGACCTCGAGGCGTGCAGGCGGTTGGAGTCCCTGCTGCTGGATGAGGTGGATAAACTGGTGGAGGAACCTGTTTCCGAAGAGGAACTCACCCGGGTGCAAAAGTTGAATGAACGGGATTTTCTGGACAGGCTGCGAAGCAACGAGAGCCTGGCCCATACGCTGGCTTCCCTGGAAGTCAAGACCGGCTGGCGTTATTTAAACGAATATATCGAAAGAATTTCCAGGGTCACTCCCGAAGACATCCAGAGGGTCGCCGCCGAATATCTGCGGCGTGACAACATGACCACGGTATTCGTGCTTCCCGGGGGGGCTCCGGAAAAACCACCTGAACCATACGAAGAAATCCGAAGTTCCGTCGGCATGGAGCGGATCGAGAAGCCGGAGCCGTCGGAATTGGTCCGGAACAACTCGAGGTATCCAACCCCGGAGGGATGGAAGCACCCGCTCTCCTTCGAACGGGATCCCGATGTAATAAAGTATCCTGAAGCCGATCGGATGAAAACAGCCGGTGCCGAAGTGTTTTTCCTGGAAGACCGGGAGCTGCCACTCGTTGATTTGACATTGCTTGTAAAGGCCGGAAAAGTCGATATCCCAAAAGAAAAGACAGGCCTTGACGATGTGCTTTCCGGTTCTCTCATCCAGGGAGGCACCAGGAGGCTCGGACCGGATCGACTGGCCGAAAAACTTGACGACCTGGCAATGGATCTTTCGGTTTCCGTGGGCGAGGAAAGCACGGTCGTCCGCCTGTCTGTTTTGAAGGATCACTGGGAGGAGGGCATGGCTTTGCTCGCAGAAATTATTACCAGCCCCGGCTTTGAACCCGGTGTAGTCGATGCTGTCAAACGGCGTGTGGTCACCGCGTTGGCCCGTAGAGGGGAGGATGCCCGGGCAGTGGCGATGCGCGAGGCGCTGATCTGGCATTTTCAAGGGCATCCTTATGGCAGGGATCCATTGCTGGCACTCGAGACCGTTCCGGAGATAAGCGGCGGAGACCTGCAGGATTTTCTTTCGACATATTTCGTTCCTTCCAACATGGTCACGGCTGTGGCCGGGGATATTTCCGCGCAGGAGGTTGAACGAAGCTTGCAGGATTTTTTTTCCAGGCTGGACGGAGGTCCGGCGCCGGCCCGAAGAACCCCGGAACCGGAAAAATCACCACCGGTGCTCTGTTTCATAGACAAACCAGGGCAGCTCCAGGCGCAGGTCGTCATGATGCTTCCCGGAATTCCCCGAACCGATCCGGATTACTGGAAACTGGGGCTTCTTGTTGATCTTTTCGGGGGCGGAGACTCCATTCTTTATACCCGCCTCAGGGAAGACCTGGGACTCGTTTATGCAGCATACGCCCACCAGGCTTCCAGATGGAAGGCAGGCATGGTGGTTGGATACGCAGGTTGCAGGGCCGACAGTACCGTGGAAATGCTCGGTGAAACGGCCGGGTTGATGGCCGGCCTCCACCGTGATGTGCCGAGCGGGAGGCTTGAAACCAAGCGTCTGGATCTTTTGAACAGCTTTGTGTTCAATGTCGACAGCCCCAGAAGACTGGTGACGGTTTACGGCCGATACTATCTGCGCGGTGAACCCCTGGATACTCTTGACCGCATACAGCGCGATTATCTTTCGGCGACTGCCGAAGAGTTGGAAGGTTTGGCCTGTGAAATCTTGGATCCATCCAAGCTGCAGGTATTTGTCGTGGCTGATGGAAATACTCCGACAACCGGTGAACACGGAAAGGAATCGACGCTTAGGGGGGCACTGGAGCTTTATGCGGGGAAGATAGGTTTGCCGTTCCTGGAGATGGAGTTAAGATGACGGGGACTGCAAAAATGAATTACAAGGAGCCGCTGGTCGTGGCTACGCGGAATGAAGGCAAGCTACGGGAATTCCGTGAACTGCTTGCCCCTTTCGGTCTGGTAATCAAGGGGCTCGGGGAGTTTTCTCCGATAGCCGAAACAGTCGAAGATGGAGACACCTTCGAGGCCAATGCCGTGAAAAAGGCTGTTTTTGCTGCAAAAAAGCTGGGCCTGGCGACGCTTGCCGACGATTCCGGCCTGGTGGTCCCGGCTTTGGGAGGAGCGCCGGGGGTATATTCGTCGCGTTATGCCGGCGGGAGTGCCTCCGATGCGGAAAACATCCGAAAGCTTCTGGAGGAAATGAGAGGGGCGGACGATCGCAGGGCTTCTTTTGTATGTGTCATCGCCGTGGCTTCTCCCGGAGGTGGAGCACGGACCTACAAAGGCTCCTGCACCGGTGTTATTACCTTCGAGCCATCCGGTGATGGAGGGTTCGGCTACGATCCGGTTTTTTATTATCCTCCGTTGGAGGCGACATTTGCTGAAATCCGCCGGGAGGCCAAAAACCGGGTGAGTCACCGCGGAAAAGCGATGCTGGCATTGAAGGCGGATTTCGAAAAGGTTCTTAGATGGCTTGCGCCCGATTCTGCATAGGATGCCGGAAAAGGCTGTTATTTGAAAGAAGGGAAATGCAGTTGACTTTATTCGATTCGTGGCTAATTTAAAAGCTACATCGTTAAACATTTAAGGAGGGTAATATGTTAGAAGTAACCGAAAAAGCAACCGAGATGATAAAAGAGTTCTTGAAGGACAAGGATACGTATCCTTCCATCAGGATCATGCTTTCCCAGGGTGGCTGAGCGGGTCCCAGTTTGGGCATGGCTCTGGATGAGCCCAGGGAAAACGATGAGTCCTTTGAAAGCTCGGGTATTTCATACGTGATCGAAAAAGATCTGCTGGATAGAGTCCAGCCGGTCAGGGTGGATTATGTGTCTTCGGCTTACGGATCGGGGTTCAAGATAGATTCGAGCCTCGTTTCCGGCGGTGGATGCGGGTCTTCCTGCAGTTGTTGATAGTTCAGAACCGGGATGTATTCAAAGTGCTCGTCCGCAGAAGCGGGCGGGCACGTTTTTTAAAATGATCCCAGCTGGCAGGGCCTGATTTTTATTCCAAGAGTTTCGCTTGCAGCGCTGACATCCATCTTTCCGATCCCGAATTTATCTGCTATGGCCCATGCCCGCGCGCATGGCAGCCTTCCATTCACCAAGGATTCTTTTATCGCTGATTCCAGCGCGGGATCGACCTTAGGAGCCGGCCTTACTATTTTTTTATCCGGCTTGTAGCCGTACAGCCCCAGCCTGCATTTTACTATCGGTATTTCCATCAGGTCGGCCGCAGCTCCGATTTCCAGAGGAGGAAAGCCTTCCTCTTCGGCTATTTCGAATGCGACAGAGCAGGGTAATTCCCCGTTTTTGCAGCGGGAACGAATTTTTTCAGCCAGTTCCTGCGGCACGCGTCTGCCGGGCTCGTGCTTGGCTGCATAATGGCCTCTATCTTCATGCGTCATAAAAGTCTGCCTCCTTGCTTTATAGATCTCAGGGATCATCAATTTTATTTATACGATGAAACACAGGCTTTGGGCAATAGATAGATCTTGACCTTCTTGATATTTTAATATCCGTGTGGAACGATGAAAAAAGTTTAAAAATTTTCCTTGACAGAGGGGCGACATAGAAAAAAGCTAAGGATGAGATGCTTGCGGACTTAAAAGAGTCCGTAGCTATATAAAAGCGGAAGCATAAAGCGGCAGTTGGGCTTTTTCTCTCAAGGGTTGGAGCCTTTGCTGCAGAAAAGGAGGCCATAATGATCAAAGAGAAAGTGGCTGCGGTTTTGAAAGAGCTACCCCCGGGGGTTACCCTTGTGGCGGCGGCCAAGACGCGGACACCTGAGGAAATCCTGGAAGCTGTCGAGGCTGGTGTGACTGTGGTTGGGCACAATTATGTCCAGGAGGCCGAGCGTGCAGCGGCGGCTGTGGGTCACGGGGTAACGTGGCACATGATAGGGCACCTGCAAAGCAACAAGGCAAAAAAGGCCGCCTCGATATTCGACATGGTGGAAACGGTGGATTCTATGAAGTTGGCGCGTGCGCTGAATAAGGCGTCCGGGGAAGCCGATAAGGTCATGGAAGTATTGATCGAAATCAACATCGCCGAAGAAGAGCAGAAGGCCGGGGTGATGCCGGGTGATGTGATGCCCCTTGCCCGCGCCATTTCTGAAATGCCCAACCTGTCGCTTCGCGGATTGATGACCATGGGACCGCTCGTAGAAGATGCGGAAATGCTGCGGCCGTATTTCCGGAAGGCCAGGGAGCTGTTCGAAATTCTGGTTGAAGAAGCTCCGAACGGCGCCAAGGTCGATTGTCTATCAATGGGGATGTCCGATTCTTACCGGGTGGCGGTGGAAGAGGGCGCGACGATGGTGCGAGTGGGTACGACCTTGTTCGGCCCGAGACAATATCAGTGATTCAAGTGAGTTATGTTTCAAAAGAAATTCGACGGTTGATGGGTGGGGCGATTCATCAAAAGGAGATGATCCGGGACGGGGATCATGTCCTGGTCGCGGTATCCGGCGGGAAAGACAGCCTGAGTCTTCTCCGACTTCTTTCCGAGAGATTGAAGCGTGTTCCAATAGATTACCGCATCACCGCCGTTCATGTGGACCCGGGTTTCGGGGCCGGTTCAGGCGGGACGCTGGAGGAATATTTTAAAGAAAACGGTTTCGCATACCGCATCGTTTACTCCGACATCGGTCCCAGGGCCCACAGCAGGGAGAACCGGGAAAATCCGTGTTTCCTCTGCTCCAGGCTTCGCCGGAAGATAATATTTGAAACCGCCGGTGAGCTTGGATGTTCTAAAGTTGCAATGGGGCATCACAAGGACGACCTGATCGAAACGTTTTTTCTCAACCTGTTTTATGGTGCCTCTTTAAGCACGATGCTCCCGGTTCAGGATTTTTTCGAAGGGCGTATCACGTTGATCCGACCCTTTTTTATGGTTGAAGAGAGGCTTATATCCCGTTACGCACAGTCAATGAACCTGCCTGAAATCGATCTTGGCTGTCCCAGCGCCGGGTCATCTAAAAGAGAGGAAATCAAGAATATGCTCTCTTCGTTTTACCGGAGTAACAAGAAGGTCAAGGGAAACATTTTTCATGCTCTCCATAATGTACGCAGTGAATACCTCCCGTGATGGAGGATATCTGTTTCCTGTTCAATATCACGTCCTTTTTCTTGACCTTCTATAATGCACTTGCTAGTTTTCATTCACAAATATCCGCTTCGGCGGGCGCACTTTGAAGATTGGATGTGGGAGATTTTGTGCCGAGGGTTTTACGACATTAATTCGAATGAAAGGTTTGTCTTGTTATGATTCTTAAAATGATGGAAGTCGGGCCATTAATGGTCAACTGCTATATCGTCGGTGATGAACAGAGCAGGGAAGCTGCGGTGTTCGATCCAGGCGGTGACGTTGATTTGATACTAAAAACTTTGGCAAGCGAAGGCCTTACGGTCACGCATATTTTCAACACACATGCACACTGGGATCATGTGGGAGGCAATTCACGTCTTCACAAGGTTACCGGTGCGCCTATAATCATTCATGAGGACGAGGCGCCGGCGCTGGAGCATGCACAGTCCAGGGCAGTGGAATTCGGAGCCTCCGCTGAAAATTCAGAGGCTGAGGTATTCGTCGAAGAGGGTGACGAGGTGTCTGTCGGGCCCATCGTTTTCAAAGTTCTGGATGTGCGGGGACATTCCCGGGCAGGTCTCGGGTTCGTGTTTGAAGGTACACTGGAGGAGAATGGAAGGAAAGAAAACCGTAAGGCCGTTATATGCGGTGATGCCCTATTTGCGGGGAGCATCGGCAGAACCGACTTTCCCGGAGGCAATCTCGAGCTGCTGCTGACAAACATCCGCGACAAAATATTCACATTGCCGGATGACACCCTTGTGCTTCCGGGCCACGGGCCGGTATCAACGGTCGGAAGGGAAAAAAGGTCGAACCCGTTTTTCAGATGATTTTCAACGTTATTGACAGGCCCGGCCTGCATGACGGAACGTCAGACTGAACAGCGTGCCTCCCGATTTCATGCAATCTTCGACCCCTTTGCAATGAGGGCAGGCGCTTATGGAGCCTTCGCAGGTATCCGAGCTTTGCGGAATGTACGGGCATCTGGTCGATTCCATGTGGACGTCGAAGCCGTAACGCTCGGAGAAAACCTTTATGCGAAGAAGATCCGCCCCTTTACCTCCGGCGTTGAAGTCAAAGGGACGTTTGCTGGAGTAGTTCAACGTGTCCTGGGTTGTGAAAAAACCTTCGAATATATGTTTTTTGGCTTCATCCGGGATACCGACTCCATAATCCCTTACGGTGAACACCGCCTCGCCGTCAGGTAGAGGAACCGCTTCGATTTCAATTTTTCCTTCATCAGGCGTGTTTTCCACAGCATTTTTCACAAGGCCGTCGATTGTTTTTTTGAGTGGATCTTCCGGAATACATATTTCAACCGGTTCTTCAAGCCTGGTCACAATGTTGACCGACCGGTGCGCGAATTTTGGCGCAAGCGCCTTCAGCCTCTCCGCGGCGAATTCATTAATCTTGATTCTGTGGGGTGCGTCCATGGGAGGCCCAAGGAGCTCCTTGAGGCGGGTTTTCATGCGGTTTGCAAGATCCGGGCTGGCCTCGTTTTCGTTGATTACGGCTTCCATCTCCTCGATGCAGTGATCCAGGAGCAGGGCCGGAAGCTCCCGGGTTTCGTAATGTTTGTTCTGCATGATATCGTCTACCACGTACTGAATCTCAAGGATGCGTTCCACGTTGTTCCTGGCCCTTTGGAGCGTGCGATTCCATGAATGGTCGGTCATGGCGGAAAGTTTACGTTCCAGGATGTCCAGGCTCCCGGCCAGCACCGATGCGGGCGTTTTGAGTTCGTGGCTCAAATGATTTATCACTTTATCCTTGGCCCTGTTCAGGTTGCTTACTTCCCTGTAGGCTTTTCTGATTTCGTCCGAAAACCTTGCATTTTCGATTGAAAGAACAACCGTGGCGGCGATCATGCTCAAGAGTTCCACGTCGGTCTGGTCGAAATCTCCATTCTTTTTGTTTATTGCGGCGATCACACCGATGATTCGGTCGATGCTTCGGAGAGGCACCAAAAGCAGATTGTGGGTACGGTATCCCAGCTTCCGGTCCCTTGCCTCGTGAATTTCGCGGTCCATCGAAACATCCGACACGATCAGGGGCTCGCCGGATTTTAATACCCTGCCTGCTATGAGCTGATCGAGTGGGAAACGGGTTTCTTTAACTCTTTTGCCGGTGATGTTGTCGTCATACGCGACACCCGGAAAATAAAGCTCCCCGGCTTCTTCGTCCAGCAGTGTCACCAGGGCCGCTTCGGTGCCCAGGAGCCGTTTGATTTCCGAACTCACATAGTCGAGAAGCTCCTGGAGGTCCGGGTACTCCGGCAGCGCCATGCTGATTCGAAGCATCGCATCGTTGCTTTGGGCGATCCGTTTTTCCCTGGTGATATCCCTGAGTATCACCAGTTCGCCCGCCGGTTCTCCGTCGGCCTCGTAAAAGATGGCGGCACGCAGCACCACGTCTAACATGCGTCCGTTCTTGGTGTGGCGCTTTGTTTCGTGGCGTAGAATCCTTTTGTCTTTGAAAAGTTTGCGGATCGCATTATGGGTTTCCTGTTCATATCCTTCCGGCACATAAGGAATAGATCCGCCTTCAAGTTCTTCCAGCTTCCATCCGAAGGTTTCGGTGAAGGCCGGATTCAGATAGGAAACCCGACCGTTGAGGGTAAAAACCACCGTGGGGTAGGGCACGAAATCAAGAAGCTTCCTGTACCGTCGCTCCGATTCCCGGAGCCCCTGCTCGGCGACCTTTTGGTCGGTGATGTCCTGGAGGGTTTCTATCGCTCCGACTATGTTTCCATCACGATCACGCAGGGGAGCGGCTGTAAAAAAGATCCATTTTCCTTTTTTATCCAGGCTGGGGAAAAAATTCTGGGCTTCGTAACCGCCGTCCACCAGAAGCGATCGGCGGCATTTGGCGGCGTAGTAAAGGTTGATTTTTTCCTCGGTTGCACCTTCCACGATGAAGTCCGCCAGAACCGGGCGTGCGACCGGGTAAAAAGCAAGCCATTGATTCTTTGTCCCGATCAGGTCCTTGGCCGCAAGCCCTGAAAGCTTTTCGAAGGCGGGGTTGCAGTGAGTCACGACGTGATTGGTATCTATCACAAAGGTAGGGATGGGACTCCCGCGAAGGATCTGGGACAGTGAAATTTCGTTTTGCATCGGGACTCCCGGTGGTGCTTCGGGTGGAGGTCGGTTCTACACGGCCCTAACCTGGCCGCCTGATTTCGCATGATAGATTATGATGCCGGAAATCTCAATTCATTTCTGCAAACCTGGCCGGTTTGATTGCCGGCCGGCTTGGAAAGGGGTATACTAAATACGGTTTGACGGCTGTTAGAATTTCTTATAATTAATCGACCGGTTGAGATTCCGGTTTGAGTTCACAAGATTGATGGAGGAGTCAATGGGCTTCAGAACAGAGAAGGATTCGATGGGAACCATCGAGGTGGAAGAGGGCAGGTATTGGGGGGCCCAAAGCCAGAGATCATTAATGAATTTCCGTATCGGAGATGAATGCATGCCCCGGGAAATTATCAGGGCCCTCGGGATTTTAAAGAAGGCCTGCGCGCTGGCGAACCGAGACCTGGGCTTCCTTGATCCTGGGCTCGCCGATATGATAACCGCGGCTGCCTCCGAGGTCATGGACGGGAAGCTTGATGAGCATTTCCCCCTGGTGGTGTGGCAGACTGGAAGCGGCACCCAGACCAACATGAACGCCAACGAAGTGATCGCCAACAGAACTGCGGAAATGGCCGGAAAGCCGCTGGGAGGGAAAGATCCGGTGCATCCGAACGACCATGTGAATATGAGCCAGTCTTCGAACGACACCTTCCCGACCGCGATGCACATTTCCGCCGCTGAATCTGTCTATAATCGTTTGATCCCGGCCTTGCGGCAACTCAAGGATGCTCTGGATGCCAAGGTCAAGGAATTCAGCGATATCGTCAAGATCGGCAGAACCCACTTGCAGGATGCGACTCCCTTGACATTGGGGCAGGAATTTTCAGGTTATGCAAAGCAGGTGGAGCTGGGCATCGCGAGGGCCGAATCCTGCCTTCCGAATCTTTACCGACTCGCTCTCGGCGGCACCGCTGTTGGAACCGGTCTCAATGCACCGGTGGGATTCGATAAAGCGGCGGTGAGTCATATTGCTGAAATAACCGGTCTGCCCTTTATTCCCGCCGACAACAAATTCGAGGGCCTCGCGGCACACGATGCGATCGTAGAGGCCAGCGGTGTGACACGAACGATCGCATGCAGCCTCATGAAAATCGCAAACGACATCAGGTGGCTTGCAAGCGGCCCGCGATGTGGCATAGGAGAACTCAGGATCCCGGCGAACGAGCCCGGCAGTTCGATCATGCCCGGCAAGGTGAATCCGACCCAATGTGAAGCGATGACCATGGTGGTGGCCAGGGTTATTGGAAACGATGTGACGGTTGGTTTCGCCGGGAGCCAGGGAAATTTCGAACTGAACGTGTTCAAGCCTGTAATGATTTACAGCTTCCTCCAATCCGTCCGCCTGCTTTCGGATGCACTTGTCAGCTTCACGGACAACCTGGTTAAAGGCATAACGGCCGACCGGGCCCGTATCGAAGATCTGTTGAACAAGTCTTTGATGCTGGTCACGGCACTGAGCCCGATAATCGGCTATGACAGGGCGGCTCAGGTGGCACACGAGGCTCATGCAAAGGGTGCGACTCTGAAGGAAACCGCGGTTGCACTCGGTTATGTCACCGAGGAGGAGTTCGATTCGGTGGTTCGCCCGACGGACATGGTTCATCCGGGCGTGAAGAAAAAATCGGCTTAATCCCTGTTTATCGGCATGGGAATCCTGCTCAGGTAGTGGCTCGGATTTATAGCTCGTTGTCAGTGGAGTGAAGCGAAGCGGTTGTCGTTGTCGTAATCGTAATCGAAAGCCATCGATGCAAACTATCGGCGTCGGCTTTTGGAGTGTCAAAACGATGTTTTGACCTGGCCCGCACGGCCGGTGTAAGTGTTGGTGGCGCCTGCGGCGCGGGATTTAAAATTTCAGACAGGATTGACAGGATTAACAGGATGTTGGCATCGCGCGGAGTCGCCAAGGCGCAGAGAACAGAAAGAAAAGAAGGATAAGGAAACTCATCGCTGAATGACGATGAGGATATACGACCGATAAAATAAAC
>JAWOBE010000173.1:0-13111 GCA_046498185.1 Desulfatiglandaceae bacterium
TGGGGGCCAGGTCAAAACTGCGTTTCGACACTCCAAAAAGCCGATTACGACAACGACAACCGCTTCGCTGACAACGATAACATGTCGGGTATGGAAACCCGACCTACGGGGAAGATCAAGTCTCTCATCGGTGAACCCTCGAATTCGAGGGCAGCTGTGCGCCAGTACAGATGTAGATGAGGATGTTCGTCCGAGAAAATGAACCTGTTTATTTTACCGCACGTATGTCCTCATCGCCATTCACCGATGAGTATCCGCCCCACGCTTTTCCTGCTTTTCTTTCTTTTCTTTGCGCCTTAGCGACTCCGCGCGATGCCCAAATCCTGATAATCCTGTCTAAAATTTTAAATCCCGCGCCGCAGGCGCCACAAACACTTAAACCCGCCGTGGGGGCCAGGTCAAAACTGCGTTTCGACACTCCAAAAAGCCGATTACGACAACGACAACCGCTTCGCTGACAACGATAACATGTCGGGTATGGAAACCCGACCTACGGGGTGCGGGCGTCATCGGATACGAGGCCTGTAGGCGCGGTTTCATTATCGCGTTTGGTCCGGACCATGCGGATTTCGCGGATGCAATCCGCTCCCACAGAACATGAAGGTGTCGGGTGCATTTTCAGCTTAAACTTGACTTTCTTGCTTAACAGAGATATCAAGTAAGTTATCATTACTTCTGTTGATCACACCGAAATGTAAGAGATGGAATCGGAATCGCGCTGAAGCCCCGGGAACGAATGCATTCATGAAAAGCCATCACAAAAGATGGGTTCGGAAAAATTTTTGAAGAATCACAGATTATAAACTGAACATTATCGAACCACCCAAGAGAGAGGAGGATTTCCTATGGCTGAAGAGCAGGTTGCAGTAGTGGTGAAATTTTTTGCCAAGCCGAGCGTGGCCGCGCTACAGATACAGGCACCCGTAAAAAAAGGCGATATCCTCAGGTTTCAGGGGCATACAACCGATTTCACCCAGGAAGTCACCAGCATGGAAGTCGACAACAAACCGGTCGAAGAAGCTGGTGACGGAGATCTGGTGGGAATCAAGACAAAAGAGAGGGTCAGGGAAAACGACAAGGTTTACAAGGTCGAGGAATAACGTTCGAGTTCATCGAGAACGGCTGGGATAAGCCCACGGATAAACGACTCCTTTTCAATAACCCCCAGCTCGGCGAATTCATCATAACGGGGGTGGGAAACGGCAAGTATTGGAATCTCGGCCTGGATCGAAGGGGCAACGATGTCAAAATTTTCGATAAGTTCGACAATCGTAAAGTCTTCACCCGGTCGGCTCTGAAGCCACCCGAACCGCTGCATGCATTCGTAGCGGGCCTGATCGAGCAAAAAGAGATATTGATCGGTAACAAGCATCTTTTTGGCCGGTTTTAAAACGTTGAACTCGAAGCCCGAACCCATCCTTCGAATATTCATGATCAGGTCGTAGAAATAAAATGCCGAGTCTTCCTTCCCCAGAGCCAGGAAGGCCAATGTCGGCATTGACATGCTTGAAAAAGTCATATTGACGGCGAATGCTTCGTTGAAGCGCTTCCGCCAGTTGCGGAACGCTCTTTCCGCCCCCTTGGCCACAAGCCTGCGCCTCAAATCTATGACTTCGCTCATCCCGCTTCGCCTCCTGGTTTTCAACCGCATTTTACGCGCCGGGCCGATGCAGCCTGCTTGATGTATCATGGATAGTTATCAAATATTTTCAGCCGGCTTGTCAATGGGTCGGCCGGGAAGACAGGCCTTTACGAAACCGTAAAAAAGCGGCGCGGGCCTGTCCATGCGCGATTTGAGCTCGGGGTGAGCCTGGGTGGCGACGAAAAACCTGTGTAAAGGAAGTTCAATGAATTCCACGAGCTTGCCGTCCGGAGAAAGGCCGCTCAGGACCATGCCGTTCCGGCGCAGTACCTCATGGTACAGAGGATTCACTTCATAGCGATGGCGGTGACGCTCTGATGCTTCCTTCGACCCATACAGGGAGCGGACGACGCTCGATTCACCAAGAAGAGCGGTGTAGGCTCCCAGCCTCATCGTTCCGCCCTTTTCAGTAATCTTCTTTTGTTCCGGCAGGATGTCGATAACCGGGTCCGGGGTTCCAGGGTTCATTTCGGTGGAATCGGCCTTTTCGAGACCACAAACGTTCCGGGCGAATTCAATGACCGCGAGCTGAAGGCCCAGGCATAAACCCAAAAACGGTATCCCCCGCTCCCGTGCGATACGGATCGCCTGAATTTTTCCTTCGGCGCCGCGGCTGCCGAAGCCCCCGGGAACGATAATGCCGTCGACGTCTTCCAGGCATGAAAAATCGTTCAACTCGCTGGTTTCAATCCATTTTAATTCCACCTTGCAGCCCAAATGCGCAGAACAGTGGTTGAGCGCCTCGATGATCGACGCATAAGAATCCTCGAGTTCCGTATATTTCCCGCACATCGCCACCGTTATAAGGCCGGCGGGGTTACTCAGATTATCTATCAGCTCCTTCCACCTCCGCAGATCCGGTGGGCTGTAGATATTGAGTTTTTTATGAATGATTTCCGGAAGCTTTTCCTGCTCGAAGATTAACGGCAACTCGTAAATATCGTCTACATCGAGGCCGGTTATCACCGCATCGGGATGAACATCGCAGAAGCTCGAAATCTTGGCCTTGATCTTACGCGTAAGAAATTGAGAACAACGGCCGATGATGATGTCCGGGAATATTCCCCGCTGCTTGAGAAGGTTGACGCTTTGCTGCGTGGGTTTGGACTTTTGTTCGTTTACGCCGTGGGGTATCGGGACATAAGTGAGATGAATGTATATTATATTCTCCCTGCCCACGTCCTCCTTAATCTGCCGCATCGCTTCCAGGAAAAGTTCGTTCTCGATATCTCCCACGGTCCCGCCGATTTCAACGATGATCAAATCCGGTTCCTCGCGGGAAGCTATTTCGAATATATGGTTTTTGATGATATCGGTGACATGCGGAATGTACTGAACGGTTTTCCCGAGATAGTCCCCCCGCCGTTCCTTCTGCCTGACCATATCGAACACTTTACCCATGGTCAGGTTCCACGAACTCGAACACCGGACCCCGAGAAACCGCTCGTAATGCCCGAAGTCCATGTCCACCTCTCCACCGTCGTCGAGCACGAAAACCTCACCGTGTTCGAACGGATTCATCGTGCCTGGATCGACGTTCAGGTAACCGTCGCATTTAACCGGGACGATTTTCATGCGCGAGGAGAGCAGGTGGCCGATGGAAGCGGCTGCGATACCTTTTCCCAGGCCGGAAAGCACACCGCCGGTGATGATAATGTATTTCGTCGTCATGATATACGGAAAGCCTTTTCAGTTTCTGTCAAAGCTGAAAATTAGCGGTATTCATATGAATAGTCAAGCCGGAAGATAAGCAGAAAAAAGCGCGCGGAACAAATCGCCTTGACCCGCCGCCCGATAAGCGCGATTATAGATGCAGCTGCAGACGAATCAAAATCGCGGATACAATCCGCTCCCACAGAACTATATGCGACTTCGCATTGTGGGAGCGCTTTTTATTCCCCATATTTACCCTTTTGCGATTCAAACACCTCCGGCTAAAAGGAAGCGTAAGGATAAAAAATGCCCCCGGTAATCGTAATAACCGGCAGACCCAACGTCGGCAAATCGACCCTGTTCAACCGCCTGTCGCGATCGCGTGCAGCCTTGGTCGACGACCAGCCGGGAATAACCAGGGACCGAATCTACAAAACGATCAACTACCAGGGAAACAAAATCACCCTCGTAGATACCGGCGGCTTCGACGATACCGGCAAAGATCCTCTTCTCGACAAGATGAACCAACAAATCGAAGCGGCTATTGCTGAAGCGGACAGAGTTCTGTTTCTTGTCGACGCCCGCCAGGGGTTAATGCCGGGAGACACGGAAATCGCCGCTATCCTTCGAAAATCCGGTAAGAAAGTGCTTCTCGCCGCGAACAAAATAGACGGCCCGGAGCAGGAACACCTTGCCTCAGAGTTTTATGCCCTCGGGTTTGAAGAAGTACATGCTCTTTCTTCGGCCCACGGCTACGGAATGCACGACCTTATGGACCAGATCGTGGATGGCCTCGAAGAAAACGCGGAGACCGAGCAGGACCCGCAGGTTATCCGCGTGGCCATCGTCGGAAGGCCAAATTCCGGGAAATCATCCCTCATAAACCGCATCCTGGGAACTGAAAGGCTTGTTGTCAGTGACATTCCCGGCACAACACGGGATGCCGTCGACACGCCCTTCGCCTATGGGGGCAGAGAATACATCCTGGTTGATACCGCTGGAATCAGGCGCAAAGCCCGGGTCCGTGAAAAAATCGACAAATTTTCGATGGTCAAAGCTGTCAAAAGCCTCGACCTATGCCATGTCGCGGTCGTACTGATAGATGCATCCGAGGGAATCACTGAACAGGACGCGCGCATATGCGGTTATGCGTTCGACAGAGGCAGGGGACTTGTGATGGCGCTGAACAAGTGGGATTTGGTCAAACGCGACGAAAGGGCCAAGAAATTGATAGATTCGGGCATGGAAATCCATCTCAAGTTCATGCCCTTCGCCCCGAGGGTCAATGTATCCGCGCTTACCGGAGAAAAAGTCATGCGGCTTTTCGCGGCCGTAAACCTCGTCTACGATCAGATGTGCGTACGGGTCGGAACCGGGGTTCTCAACCGCATAATCCAGCATGCAACCGCCCGGCATGCGCCGCCGAGAGCCGGCGCAGGAGCTCCTAAGTTCTATTACGCCACCCAAACCGGGATTCTTCCTCCAACCTTTTCTCTTTTCGTCAACAACCCGAAGTTCGTCCATTTTTCATATGAACGATTTATAATCAACCGTCTGCGTGAGGAATGTGGACTTCAAAATTCGCCGGTACGGCTTTTTTTCAAAAAACGTTGAGAAACTATTTTATTATAAACAAAAAGAAGACACGTAAAACATACTTGATAAAATCGTAAAAAGTCCGAAAATTTTTTCTCTACCTGTTCGTTCCCACGCTGAGGATGCTTTGCTTGATCACGGCCTTGTCATAGGCGCCTATGATGTCTCTCCTGGTCAAGACGCCTACGAGATGACATCGATCGCCCGGGTCCACCACAGGGATGATCGAAAAGTCCCGCCTGGTGAACAGTTCCATCGCATGATGAAGATTGTCCCCAGTGGTCACGGTCACAACCGGCGAACTGGCGATGTCGCCTGCGACGACAAGGTCTTTCAAGTCCGGATTGAAAAGAACCTCGGAATAGTCCTGGTATGAAAGGATCCCGGAAATACAGCCTTGATCGTCCAGAACCGGAAAGCTGTTGAATTTGCTCTTCGTTACAGTCCGCGCCAGGTTTTCGATTTTCATGTCCCAAGTCACGGTTTCCACTTCAGGATTCATCACGTCCCTTACCTTGATCCCCTTTAAAATATTAACCTCGCGCCCGGCCCGGATATCAATGCCCCTTCTGGTAAGTTTCATTGAATAGATCGAATCCCTGAAAAGCCTTCCGGCAAGCAGGCAGCTCACGATGCAGGTTATCATCAACGGCAGGATTATTTTGTAATCGCCTGTCATCTCGAAGAGAATCAGGATGGCGGTCAACGGACCATGCGTTGTAGCGCTGACCACGGCCGCCATTCCCACGATCGCATAGGCACCCGGGGAAGCGGTGTAAGCCGGCAGAAGCGGGTGGATGATACTCCCGAATGCTCCGCCCGCCATGGCGCCGATAAAGAGGCTGGGTGCAAATATTCCGCCTGAAAGACCGGATCCGATCGTAAGCGATGTGGCGATAATCTTCACGAAAACCAGCGCCAGCATCATAAACCAGCCCAGGTGCTGCATCAAAGCCATGTCGATACCCCCGTAACCCACACCGAGGACATGGGGGAAAACCAGCGCGGTGCACCCCATGATCATGCCTCCCGCGGTAGCCTTCATATATTCGGGTATCGGAAATTGGTCGAATACATCCTCGGTTTTGTAAAGTACGCGCGTGAACATGACGCCCACTACCGCGCATACCGCTCCGAGCAAAAGATACAGCGGAAACTCCCAGGCGCTCACCAGGGAATAGGACGGAACAAAGAAGGCGGGAAAATCACCAAGAAAGGCCCTGCAAATGGCGGTGGCTGTCACCGCGGAAATGACGATCGGGCTGAAAGTTGCCAGCCCGAAATCCCCGAGAATGACTTCCAAAGCGAACATCGCCCCTGCGATAGGTGCATTGAATGTCGCGGCGATTCCGCCGGCCGCGCCGCACCCGACCAGGGTGCGCATCCTGCCCGGAGAAACTTTCAACATCTGCCCGATCGTCGAACCGATCGCCGAGCCGATCTGCACAATGGGGCCCTCCCTGCCCACCGATCCACCGACCCCTATCGATATCGCGGAAGCCAGGGTCTTTATGGCCACCACCCGTTTGCGTATCACCCCGCCTCTCAAAGCCACGGCTTCCATAACTTCGGGCACTCCGTGACCCTTCGCCTCCCTGGCGAAAAAATAAATCATCGGCCCCACGACAAGTCCGCCGACGGCCGGCACCCAGATATAGCGGTACCATGGAAGATCAAGGAGAACCCACAGAAGCTCATCGGCCGAGCCGTAGCTCAGTTTTTGAAAAAAACCGATCAGATATCTAAAGCCTACCGCCCCCAGGCCGGCTGCGATTCCGACTATCAACGCGAAGAAGGCCATCGTGGTCTGTTCGCTGGAGCCCAGAGGTTTGAGGCTGTTAAAAAAAGCAGACTTTTTCCCGGTCATAGTGATACTTCCAATATTAATTGGCCTCCTAAAATCGAAACAACCATGTCCCTCGGGGTCGCTGTCGGCGTCGGTATCGGAATTTGACTGACGACCTTTTCGACGCCGGTCCGCGGTCCGTCGGGCCGGTTGTATAGCGAGCTATGCTTTACCACATACGAGGGCAGTTTTCAAACCAACTGGCCGGCCAGCCTACCTTGACATCAAACAAACCACTATTATTTTTAATACATAGAAAACATAAACCGGCGATTGCCGGGGAGACCCGGAACAGCCGAAAAAGTAAGGAGGTGAGTTTCTATGTTCAGCTTGACACCATGGCGTGAGAGAAGAGAAGTGGATAATCTGAGACGTGAAATGGACAGGCTTTTTGACAGGTTTTTTGATTTAAAACCTATGTCTTTTTCGGGCGAAGAAGCTCATTTCATACCAACGGTGGATGTTTCCGAAACAGAAAATGATGTGCTGGTGAAAGCCGAAGTGCCTGGAATGGAAGCGAAGGACATTGATGTATCCGTCCAGGGCCGTATGTTATCAATCCGGGGAGAACGCAAACACGAAAAGGAAGATAAAGGTGAAAGCTATCACCGGGTCGAAAGAGCATATGGGTCTTTCTCCCGCACCGTTGAGCTTCCTGCAGAAGTGGATGAATCAAAGGTGGACGCCTCGTACAAGCGCGGGGTGTTGAACCTGAAATTGCCCAAGCTTGTAAAGGAATCTGTCAAAAAAATAGCAATAAAAGCTGAATAAAAGTCCATTTCCGGAAAATCGGCGCCGCCCGCAGGTATTCAATACCGCGGGCGGCTTTTTATTCACCCGCCTCCGGCGTCTTCTTGACACCGCGCAGCCCCGACCCTATACTTGGTTTTCCTCCGGCATTTCCGGATGAAAATTTTATCGGCCGTAGGCGCAACTTTATCATCCGGGTTCTCCGAGGCTGACCTTGTTACATATTGTAGAGCCGCCATGCTCCGATCTATTCTTGGAAAAGACATCTCACCCTACGTCAAACGCCATTACAGGCTGCTGATCGCTGCGCTCGCACTCACGGCCATGGCTTCCATCTTCGTCGTAATCCCCGCCTATCTCCTCAAACCCTTTGTGGACGAAGGCATGAAGATGGGAACCGAACCGGTCTCATGGAAAATTCCATGGATTGTATTCGAACCGGGCGCCTGGACTTCCTGGCGGATCACCGAAAAAACCGTGGTCGAGAATGTATCTCCCAACAGGCTTCTGATCATCCTGACCGGCATAGCGTTTATATCCATACTGCTCAAGTCGATAGCCGTCTACCTGAGCGGTCTTGCCGCCACCGCACTTTCCAATCGGGTCGTCATGTCGCTCAGGGTCGGCCTTTACAACAAATTCGTGACGCTGCCACTTGGTTTTTACCACAAAAGGAAAACAGGGGAACTGATAGCCCGTGCCACCGCGGACCTGACAATGCTTCAGAACCTCATAGCAAACGTTCTGATCGGCCTGGTTGAGCACCCCCTTACCGCCCTGGTGTTCCTGTGCTACCTTTTCGTGATGAACTACAAGCTCACGGTGCTGGTATTCGTGATCGTTCCGTTGATAGTCGGGCTCATGCGGCTGTTCGGCCGGAAGGTTCAAAAACATGCAACCCGTGTACAGGATGCAACCGCAGAGGTCACTTCAGCCTACCAGGAAACACTGATGTGCCTCAAGGTCATATACGGATTTTTCACCTCTGACCGTGAAACGGAGCGTTTCCGCATTCTCGCGCAGGACCTTTATCGAAAAATCATGAAATGGAGCCGGTGGAGTCTCGGACTCGGCCCGATGATGGACTCGGCGGTATTCCTGGTGCTCCCGGCGGTGCTGATAACGGGCAAAATCATGTTCGATCACACCCTGGGAGAGCTCATGAGTATGGTATACGCCTTCAGCCGGGTTTACAGCCCGGTCAAAAAGCTGGCTCTCGTGAACAACAATTTAAGGACGCTGCAGGGAGCGACCGCCAGAGTCTTCGAAATATTGCGAACCGAGCCCGATCTGGCCGAAAAACCCGACGCCCCGGTTCTCGGCCGCCACAAGGAATCCATTCGGTTCCGGGGGGTCTCCTTCCATTACAATCCCGAAACACCCGTGCTGCGCAATATCTCCTTCACCATCAAAGCCGGGGAAATGGTGGCTTTCGTGGGATCCACCGGGTCGGGTAAGAGCACCCTGCTCGATCTCATTTCTCGTTTCCACGACACAACCGAGGGAGCTGTCTTGATAGATGAAATGGATGTGCGCGATGTAACCCTGGGATCACTTCGCAGACAAATAGGCATTGTAAATCAGGATGTCCTCCTGTTCCACGACACAATATCCAGCAATATCTCTTACGGCAAACCGGATGCGAACCAGGAAGAAATAATCTCGGCCGCCAAGGCCGCACATGCCCATGACTTTATCATGGAGCAGACCGCGGGTTACGACACGCTGGTAGGCGACAGGGGCGGATCCCTTTCAGGCGGTCAAAAACAGCGCATAGCCATCGCCAGGGCATTGATAACGAACCCCTCCATATTGATTCTTGACGAAGCGGCATCGGCACTGGATACCGAGAGCGAAGCGCTGGTTCAAAAAGCCATAGACCGGCTTCACGGTCAAATGACGATACTGGTGGTGGCTCACCGTTTAAGCACAATCCGGAAAGCCGACCGCATCTTCGTGCTGGAACACGGCGAAATCGTGGAATCCGGCACAAGGGAGGAACTGCTTTCCAGAAACGGTCGCTTCAAGAGGCTCTATGAAATGCAGTTTCAAGACTGAAGAGAACAGCCCTGCAATGGAATTAAAAAAAACATCGTCAAAACAGTTGGACATTTCCTTCGTTATCGTGAATTGGAACACGAAAAACCTGCTCATGGACTGCCTCCATTCCGTATTCGATACCGTAACGGGCATAAACTTCGAGGTTTGGGTCGTGGACAACGGCTCCAAAGACGGAAGTGCAGAGGCGGTAGCCGGGTTTTACCCCCAGGTGAACCTGATTGCAAACGAAACCAACAGGGGATTCGCAGCAGCAAACAACCAGGCCTTTGAACAAATGAACGGGCGTTATGCACTGCTTTTGAACTCCGATGCCGCACTCCAGAGCGGGGCAGCCGACGAACTATACAATTTCATGGAAAACACCCCCGGCGCCGGGATGGCATGCGGCCAACTGCTGAACCCGGACGGATCCCTTCAAAACGCCTTCGCCCCGTTTCCCTGTTTTTGGACCCTGCTGTTCAACGAAAGCCTGTTGAGGCTGGTACTACCCCGCCGCTTTACCCCCAAAAACATCAAAGCCGACCGGCCGCTCCCCGTGGATTCGTGCATAGGCGCCTGCATGATCGTCCGCAGGCGCGCGATGGACCGGGTTGGATTTTTCGACGAAAGCTTCTTCTTTTTCCTGGAGGAAACGGACTGGGCCTACAGGATGCGAAAAGACGGGTGGGGGATTTTTTTCGTCCCCTCGGCGCGGATACTCCATCACCAGGGGGCAAGCATAGGAATCACCGCTCGCGGCAGGAAGCTGTTTTACAGGTCGCGCTACCTGTACCTGAGGAAGTGGCACCCGAATCTCGCCGTTGCCGCCCCTGTCCTTATCTCTGTGAGACTCGCAGTGAACGCGCTACTGAACTTGGCGGCGGTGTTGCTGACCCTCGGGCTCAACAAATCCTTCAGGCGAAAGTTTTCGGTTTACCTTGATCTTATCCGTTGGCATCTGGCCGGTTGCCCGAAGCCTCTTCCGCCGGGTGAAAAATGACTGCCATCAGCGCTTCACGGCCGCGACCGCGATGCTGGTGCCGGAAAACATTTTTGCGATCAACCTGGCCACCGGTTTAAGCACCACCGTCCGGGCAAGCCTATTTTTCACCCATTCGGAATGGTACGTTTTGCTGCGAACCACCCGGAAGCCGTGAGCGTCCAAAAAACGTGTGAGCGTTTCCGGCGTGAAATGCCAGAAATGGTATGGAATCGACCAACCGTCCCATTCCTTGCCGATGCGCCGGGCATCGGTGCCTAAATGGTTGGGGACATCCACGATAAGCACCCCGGCGGGCTTTAACCATAGTGATGCGGCATGCAATGCCTCGTTTGGGTCCGTCATATGCTCGAGAGAATGCCACATGCTGATGACATCGAAACTTTCCGGGTCAAAAACCCCATCCGAAACATCCGAAACCGTTATATCGATTCCCAGCGTGTCCCTCGCATACCCGGCAGCCCAATCAGATACATCCAGGCCCTTCACCGAAAAACCCGCCTGCTTGATTGCATGAAGGAAATAACCGTACCCGCAGCCTATGTCCAAAAGCTTTCCGCTCCGGACGAGCCTGCGGATGAAACGGACACGATGAGACTCCCCGCTTATTCTTTTTGCAAACAACTCCGAGGCAGGGTCCAGCCCCTGGTCGTAACGCTCCGTGAAGTATGCGCACCTGTACAATCGGCCGATTTCTTCCGACGAAGGCCGCGGATCCAGAAATCCAAATCCGCAATGGTCGCAACGCATGACGGTCCATCCATCGACGGACAAAAGCGGGCTGCGGTCTGAAGAACCGCATATAATACATGAAACCGGGGCATTCTCCATTACTTAAAGCCTCTACCATTAACGCTCTGATACACGTCCGCCACCCTGGATGCCATTCCTTCCCACGAATGCGCGGCTGCTGCGATTCGACTGAAATTCCCCATTTGTTCACGCCTTTCACGATCCATGAGGCTGCCGATGCACTCCGCAAACTCGGAAGCAGGGGCGCCCACCGGAAGGACGAATCCTTCGCGGCCCGAGGTCACGATATCCTTCGCACCGGTTCTGTCTGTTATTATAACCGGAAGTCCTGCGGCCATGGCTTCAAGTACAACCAAACCAAAGGTGTCGAACCGGCTCGGCATAAAAAAAACATCGGCCGAAGCATAGCAGGCGACCATATCCTCTACCACCCCTGCGAACCTCACCCGTTCCGAGACGCCCAGTTCCTCCGCCCGCGCCTTATAGCGCTTCAAATCCCCCCGGCCCGCAACCAGCAAAGCCGGCCGAACGCCGGGCTTTGCATGCACCGCCGCGGCGAGAGCCTCTATCGCAAGATCGAGACGTTTTATCTCGAAATTCATCCCGACGAACAAAACCACGACATCATCTTCCGTGAAACCCCAGTCGGCTCTTAGGCTGTCCCTTTCCGCCGTATCAAAAAACCTTTGATCTATGCCCGGGTGTATCACCCTGAGCCTTGCTTCGGGCAGAGAATATAACCTCTGAAGCTCCTCCTTCACAAGCGAAGATACCGGAAGTATAAATGGTTTTGCCCGCGTGATCCCCCGCCGCTCTACCCATTCGACCGCCATGTCAAAAAGGCTCATCCGCTTGCCGCGCGCCTCGCGCACCCATGTCCGGTGCGGAATCCCGTGCATTGTAAAAACATCCATATCCACAATGCGCTCGTGGCTGTGTATCAAATCGAACCGTCCCCGTGCCGTCATGCGCGCCGCGATAAACGCGAATGCCAGGGGCCTCAACCAGCGGGGGAAAACGATTCGGGGCAACCGGTGGAAAGTCACCGGGGAAAAACCCGCGCGCCAGGCGTTCGCGAAAACATGGATGTCCATGTTTTCCTGTCGCGCCAGGCGTTCCGTCAGCTCGAAAACAACCCGTTCAGCGCCTCCCACAAGCCCGTATTTAGGTACCACGACGGCAACTTTCATTTACACCTCTTATAATCCTTCAGCTTTTAGCTCTTAGCAGGCGGAAAAAGCACTACTTGAAAAACAGCCGATAACGACAACGATAACATGTCGGGAATGGAATCCCGGCCTACAAGCTACGTATCTACCCGAAAACAGCCGACGCCGATAGTTTGCATCGATGGCTTTCGATTACGATTACGACAACGACAACCGTTCCGCTTTCGCTCCACTGACAACGAGCTTACCTCAAGTAGAATAAAGGCTGCGACGGGGGTTTCGATGCGGGAGATTCATCGCCGAGAAGGTGCATCAAGCGAGTGGCTTCGGTGAAAGAGCCAAAGCTTGCATCTGAATCCCCGCCGGTGCCGATTCCTTTATCGCGGTTAAAAACCGCTCCCACACCATATAGCAAAGTCTCCCTCGTGGAGAACTACGAAATATGAAGGTCCCGCAGCGAAATCCCCGGTGCGGCCGGAATCCGAAGGTACTAGCCTGCAGCCGTTAGCTATTACCAAGCGGAAAAAAGCACGACTTGAAAAACAGCCGATAACGACAACGACAACGACAACCGCTTCGCTGACAACGATAACATATGGGATCTCAGTGAGTTATATGTGGGGGTGAAGGACCCCAGACTCCACCAGGATTTAAAGGCGGCT
>JAWOBE010000174.1:0-5905 GCA_046498185.1 Desulfatiglandaceae bacterium
TCAGGACACTTGATTTCCTAAAAGTGCATTTAATGAGTAAAAATTCAAGGATGTGTTGTTATTTCATCGGGTTGAGAATATCACACTGGCTGGAATTAAGTTATTGCAATCGGAAAATGGGCATGACACCTTTAACATCATTATCTGACAGGATATATGAAAGGAAAAGATGCCATGCCTCAGCAGATATTACCACTTATTCCACGCGGTGCAACCCAAATCAACGGACTGGTCAGTGTTTGGCGTGATGATGAGAACTGGACCTATTTTTATAGCACGCATCCGATTTATTCACACCGGAAGAGCGATCGGCGAATGTTTCGGTTGGTCACCTCCCAACTGATTGATTCCGGGGCCTGTCGTCAAGTTGATATACGGAAAACTTTCGGAGTATCCAAAAGCAGTGTTATCAGATCCTTGAATAAGCTTCGTAGCGGTGGTTTTGAAGGATTTTTTGTTCAGCGTCGAGGACGGCGTGGCGGCAATGTATTTACAACCGAGATGCTTGAGAAAGCACAAGGGTTATTGGATCAAGGATACACGAGAAACGAAGCTGTTCAAGAGCTTGGTGTCAAATATGACACTTTTCGCAAAGCGATAAATGATGGTCGATTAATCGAATCATGGACAATAGAGCCAGTTGTTACCAAGTCGTCTCGCAATGTGGTAGACGTTGCCGCTGCCGATGGTATGGGAGTCGCCTGTACCAGGGTGGGGGAACGCGTGTTGGCGTCATTAGGCAAATTGATCGGGGCGGCGGTACGTTTTGATAGATGCCTGGATGTTCCAAAAGCAGGAGTGCTATGTGCCGTACCGGCATTATTGGCAAACGGTCTGCTCAACGGGGCCAAGCAGATGCTTGGCCAAGTCAAAGGTTATTATACGACTTTTCATATTTTGTTACTACTGGCCTTTATGGCTTTATGCAGGATCAAGACGACCGAGAAGTTACGCGGGCACGCTCCGGGTGAATTTGGTAAGTTGCTGGGCTTGGACCGTGCACCGGAGGTGCGCTGTTTACGTCAGAAGATGGATGAGCTGAGCGCGGACCAAGGGTCGGAGCGATGGGCCGCGCATCTGAGCAAATACTGGATGGAACAGGAACCTGAATCGGTTGGTGCGCTGTATGTAGACGGTCATGTACGCGTTTATCATGGACGGCAGACCCAATTGCCGCGGCGGTATGTGTCCCGGGAACGGTTGTGTTTGAGGGGTATCACCGACTACTGGGTCAATGATGCGATTGGACGGCCCTTTTTTGTCATCGAAAAACAGATTGATCCTGGACTGCTGTCGACCTTGAGAAAAGATATTGTTCCCCGATTGCTTGAAGAGGTTCCCGATCAACCCACCGAGCAGCAATTGGACGAGAACCCATATTTGTGTCGATTTGTTTTGGTTTTCGACAGAGAAGGATACAGCCCCGCATTTTTTCAAGAAATGTGGAGTAACCATCGTGTTGGGTGCCTAACGTATCATAAGCATCCGGGCGAATCGTGGCCGGAACAATGGTTCACCGAACATGAAGTGACGATGCCGGGCGGAGAAGTGGTAAAGATGCGGCTTTGTGAAATGGGAAGTTGCGTTGGCTCGGGGAAAAATGCAATCTGGATGCGAGAGGTGCGTAAGCTGACCGATTCGAGCCATCAGACCAGCCTGATCAGCACGGCGTTTGATCTGCCGCATACGCAACTGGCAGCGCGTATGTTCAGCAGATGGTGTCAGGAAAACTTTTTCAATTACATGATGCAACATTTTGATATTGATGTTCTTTTAGATTATGGTGTCACTGAATTTCCTGACACCGAAAAAGTGATTAACCCGGCTTGGCGGCAATTGAACCGATCACGCAACTCTGTGCAGAACAAGCTACGATATCGTCGTGCCCGTTTTGCTGAAATGACCATGCATCCTGAAACCGAAGACAAACCCAAAAAATATCATAACTGGCTGAAGAAGAAAGCTGATCTGTTAGAGGAAATAGAAAATTTCGAGTATCAACTCGAAGAATTGAAAATAAAACTGAAACAGACCGACAAGCACATTAAATGGGGAGAACTTGACGAGAAGGATAGGTTTTTGCGGTTGCTTCCGGGAAGAAAACGCCTGATGGATACCATCCGTATGATTGCATATCGTGCGGAAACCGCCATGGTGGGGTTGATCACCGGTCCGACGGTGGACTCGTCAGATGCCCGGCGTCTACTCCAGGATCTTTTCTTGACTGAAGCCGATATCCTACCCAGCCCTGAAGCTGAGCAATTGAATATACGCATACACAGTGCTTCCAGGCCAGCGGCTAATCGAGCCCTTGCACAACTGTTTGAGTATCTGAACAATGCCCAAGTAAAATATCCCGGAACAGAAATGCGACTGACCTTCGAACTCGGGGGATATACCGCCTCCAATTATGCTGAAGGTGTCAGATAATTTTCCCAGAGGTAAAGTGTCCTGAATTTGGGGTCAGGCAATATGACCTATTGAGTTCCCGAACGAAAAATAATTCACTCGCCGACCTTTTCACCGAAAGCCTTTCCATAGGCGCGTCATGGCGCCTCGCCTTTTCCGGAATCCAGAATCTGCTCCTTGACATTAAACGCGCCCAAGTCCGCCATTTTCATTTTGAATACAAATTCCATGGTGTCGTGGGTAATCTTCGGTGCGTTGCCGATATGCATGTAAGACCCGAAACTGCCGCCGGTTTTTTCCGCCAAACCGGCTTTTTGGGCCATGAAAAGAAATTGCTTCATCTCCTGGGTGATGGTTTTAAAATAGGTTGGACAACCGAAGATGTAACCGTCGAATCCTTCAAGTTCCTTTTCGCTCGCGATTTCCCCGATACGCCGAATCACGGCTTCTGCTCCGGCATCGCGAACGCCCTGGGCAATGGTTTCCGCCATCTTCTGTGTCCGGCCCGTTTTGCTGTCGTATGCGATCAAAATTTTTTTCATACCTCACTCCTTTTCATCCATCAATCGGTATTCACCCGATCCGGTTCCCGGGTTCACGCGTCACTTTTTTCTTGGCGATGGTTTTTAATTCTTGTTTTGGTCCGGTTGATCAGTTTCGTGATCTTAATATTTCGCGGACACGCCCGTGTACACCCGAAATGGTTCTTGCATGGCCATACACCGTTCGGAGACTCTAAGACCGACAGCCGCTCCACGAACCCATTGTCCCGGCTGTCATCGTTAAATCTGCTGGCCTGTGCGATGGCTGCCGGTCCGAGAAAGTCCGGATTTTCGGATAGTACCGGACAGGCAGAATAACAAGCGGAGCAGAGAATGCAGTTTGTAGGGTCATCAAAGGCCTTTCGTTGCTCGGGAGACTGGATACGCTCCTTCTCGATGAAAAGATCTTCGTTGATCAGAAACGGCTTTACGGATCTATATTTTTCAAAAAATCCACTCTGGTCCACGATAAGGTCCCGCAAAACCTTGAAATGATTTAGGGGTTTGATTTCGATCTTAGCCCCGTCAGCTTCAGCAACTTCTTGTACAAGCGTCTTGCAGGCCAGGCGATCCTTTCCGTTGATCCGCATCGCATCCGATCCGCACACGCCGTGCGCACAGCTTTTCCTGAATCCAAGGCTCCCATCGTGATGTTCCTTAATCTGCATTAAGGCGTCCAGTATCCGGTCCGTGGGCTCGACCTCAACTTCATGTGCTTCCATATATGGCTCGACATTGATCTCTGGATTGAATCGTTGGATATTGAGGATGATTTTCATAGTTCTTCCTTTTTTCTAATACATTCGAGGTTTCGGCTCCCAGATGGAAATATCGACCGGTTTGTAATCGATCCGCACAGCATCTTGATCCAGCCAGGCCAGGGTGTGCTTGAGCCAATTTTCATCATCTCGGTCCGGAAAATCTTGCCGGGAATGAGCGCCACGGCTCTCCTTCCGGTTTCTGGCAGATTCGGCAGTTATCAATGCCAAGTCAAGAAGGTTTCCCAATTCCAGAATCTCTAACAGATTTGTGTTGAAGGCCTTGCTCCGATCCTGAACGCGCACCTTTGTATACGCTTCCCGAAGCTCCCGCAACACATCAACCGCTTTGGCCATGCCTGCTTCGTTGCGGTAAACACCGATGTTTTCCATCATTACAAACTGCATTTTCTCG
This sequence comes from Desulfatiglandaceae bacterium, assembly GCA_046498185.1. Classification (GTDB taxonomy): domain Bacteria; phylum Desulfobacterota; class DSM-4660; order Desulfatiglandales; family Desulfatiglandaceae; genus CAYXDR01. The sequence continues at coordinate 4,125 of JAWOBE010000174.1, forward strand.
CGAATCTTTTCCCCGTGAGGCCCCTTTTTTCCATCGGTTAGTTCCGCAATGCGTTTTTTTGCAGGCTCCGCCACCTCCTTACCAAAATCAAGCAAATCGGCATTCTTTATATAATCCGCAATGTGGATTCCTGCTCGCCGACCGAAGACCACCAAGTCAACCAGACTGTTTGTTCCTAACCGGTTGGCCCCGTGTACGGACACACATGCGCATTCGCCGGCCGCATAAAGACCGTCGTAGAACCCCCCTGAACCGTCCGCGACAACCCGACCATTTATATCCGTGGGAAGTCCGCCCATGGCATAGTGAGCCGTAGGCTGGACCGGAATGGGATCTTCGACCGGATCAACCCCCAGGTATGTCTTGCAGAAATCGGTAATTTCCGGGAGTTTGGCAAGGATTACTTCTTTGCCGATTTGGCTAGCGTCCAGATGAAGATAATCGTCGATCTTTCCGTCCCCTCTGATTCCCCGTCCTTCCATGACCTCCGTGATCATTGAACGGCAAACGATATCCCTGGGTCCCAAGTCGAGAAGGGTGGGCACATATCGTTCCATGAAGCGTTCGCCGTTCCGGTTTCGTAGAATGCCTCCTTCTCCACGCACCGCTTCTGAAATCAGGATTCCCATTCCCTTGATTCCCGTTGGGTGGAACTGAAAGAATTCCATATCTTCGAGCGGCACACCGCGTCGGGCCAGAACGGCGGGGCCGTCTCCGGTGTTGGCGTAAGCATTGGACGTAATCCGAAACATGCGACCGAACCCGCCAGTGGCGAAGAACACGGCTTTGGCCTTAAAGATATGAATGTCGCCGGTGGCGAGTTCCACAGTCACTACCCCGCCGCATATTCTGCCGTCCATGACAACGTCTACAACCTGGAACTCGTCAAAAAAGGTGACCTGGTTCTTAATGCACTGCTGATAGAGCGTCTGAAGGATCATATGCCCGGTCCGGTCCGAGGCATAGCAGGCCCTCCGCACAGCACCCTCTCCTAAGTTCCGAGTATGCCCGCCGAACCTTCGCTGATCGATGCGCCCATCCGGTGTGCGATTGAAAGGCAGTCCCCGGTTCTCGAGATCGTAAACGGCATTCACCGCCTCTTCGGCAAGGATGATCGCCGCATTTTGGTCTACGAGATAGTCTCCGCCTTTGACCGTGTCGAAGGCATGCCATTCCGGTTTGTCCTCCTCTACATTGCCCAGCGCTGCGCTGATCCCTCCCTGAGCTGCCCCGGTGTGGCTCCTGATGGCGTAGACTTTCGAAAGAACAGCGGTTTTTACTTTTTTACTGGTTTCGAGAGCGGCATACAATCCTGCTCCCCCGGCTCCGATGACTACAACTTCGAATTCGTGTATCACATCTAGCCTCCTTTCTTGATTTCATAGGAGCAATTTATTGATACTTAAAACCTTAGCATAATCGAATTTGTGATCCAAGCTAAAAATATGCTAATCATTCTTTGGAACCCAACATCTCACGAATTCATGAGGGGTGCTGAAATGGCGATTACCCCTTTCTATCATGCCTTGCACATGATAGAAAATATTGTTGTTTTAGGAAATCTCGGCTGACGTGAACAGTTAAAGCAGAAAAATATTGACGGTCTTATGGATAAAAGTGAACACCGGGGCTGGGCTCAGGAAGCCCAGAGCGCTGCAGGACACCCCGATGAGAACGACCTCGAAGATGGGCATAAATGGGCTGAAAGCATGATTGTTAAGGCCCGTACGCTGTAAAAATGATAAGGATTCCCACGGTTACATTGAAATAAGGAAAAATTT
>JAWOBE010000039.1:0-68532 GCA_046498185.1 Desulfatiglandaceae bacterium
GCCAGATGCTAGGCGCCGAGGAGCGACGAGTGAGACGTACAAGTAGTACGCCGCAGGGAGGAGCGAACGAAGGCAACACCGCAGATGGCATCTTTATGGTGGATCAGGGTGGACAATGCTCTTGATTTTCCGTTGCTTTGAAATTATAGTGCCATTCAAGTTCATCCGCTTACGGAAATCTTCAATATCAACGGGGCGTGGCGCAGTCTGGTAGCGCACCTGCTTTGGGAGCAGGGTGTCGGAGGTTCAAATCCTCTCGCCCCGACCAGTAAAATCAACAAGTTATCTGAAAGAATGATTGAGGTAAAAAACATCGGGGACAACTTAGGGACAAATATTTGATTTGCCTAGAGGCATACATCTTTTCGATGGGCGATTTTAACCACCCATACCGTAAGCTCGTTATCCTGGATCGAATATACGATCCGATAATTTCCTTGACGAATTCTGTATAACTCGTGGCCTGTGAGTTTTTCGCACCCCGTAGGACGAGGATCGGTTCCAAGTAGCTCAATTCGGGAAAGGATCTTTTTCAGGTCGGCTTTGGGTAGGTTTTTGAGTTCTTTCCAAACCGATTCCCTGAAAAATAGTTCATATTCGGCCATCTTTTTTCAGCCTTTTCAGCATTTCGGAAAAACTGATCAGCGGCTCATTGGCCCTTTCCTCGAATGCAGCTATATCCTCAGCATCCTCTGCAAGCGCCGCCTTTACAGCGTCATTGACAAGGTCTGAAATCGATTTCGATGTTTCTATTGATTTTAATTTCAAAGCCTTGTGTATGGAAGGATCGAAATACACGGTGGCCCTTTTTGCTGGTGTCGCCATAATGTCACCTCCAATCTTTGTGACATTATAGTGCCATAACGTTATAACGTCAACAAGGTGTTCAGAAAGCGACAGCTGCTTTTCAGCGGACGCGGTTTTTTGCGCTCCACTGCAAAAGCCCTGATAAGTGTCAGCCCCTTTTCAATATCGCTGTCTTATGAAAAATCATGTGCGGTCCTTCAGTATCTAAAAATCCGGCATCCCGAGCTTGTTTAAGAGTCTCTTCAAACGCCAATTTTGAAACATGAAATGGTGGTTCCACTAAAAGAACTTGGCCGTTTGGTTTTAGTATCGTTGCGATCTCGTTAAAAAATTCAAGTTTGTTGGGGACTTCATGAACGATGTAAAACAAGAGTATAAAATCAACCTGATCTGTTACACCTATTTTGTTTGCTTCGCACTTATGCAGTGTTATTCGTTCTTTTACATCTGTCCCCTTTATCTTGTCTCTTACTTTTTGAAGCATTCCTTCCTGTAAATCAGAAGCTATAACCCGCCCGGTTTGACCAACCATGTATGCCATGTCAATAGAGAAAAATCCTGGACCACACCCTACGTCAAGAACGGTCATCCCCTCGACGATATATGGCCTTAGTATTTTCTGGGGGTTTTGAAACCACCTCCTAAATCTACTATCAAGACTGCCTGCTCTTTCAACGGGGCATACACGATTCTTTCTATCACTCATGATAATTTTCCTTATTAAGCGCTAATCGCGGCGCTTACCCGCGATTCCCGGCTACGTAGTCGCCGCGAACGTGGCCTTCACCGGTGGCATTAGAACGCAGCGGAATTGCCAGTCCGAGTTGATGCGGTTCGGCTGATTGAGCAATTTCGCACTTTGCTACGCGTTCAGCAGTCGCCGCTGCAGCAGAGACTGCAGGTCGCGGCGACCATCAACTATCAACAGAATGTACACGTTCCTGTTTATGATTCGGTAAATGATGCGGTAAGGTTTAAAAAAGATCTCCCGGTATTCGTGAATTCCCAGCGAGAGTAATTCTTTTGGATAAACACCCCGCTCAGGAAATTTAGACAAGTTAGAGAAAGCTTTTTCGATCTGGCCTAAAACGTAGTCTGCTTTTTGAGGCGAATCGTGGAAGGCAATATAATCATAAATCCCTTCAAGGTCACATGCCGCATCATTGGTCAGCAAAACCGCAAACACCATCACCGAGCCTCCCGCCGTTCGCGCAGGTGTTTCATAACATCTTCAGCTTGAAGAACCTTACCCTCCTCAATTTGTCTCATCCCAAGGGCCAAAATTTTTAAGAGGGCCATTGTCTCCTGGGTTTGCTCGTAGCTCTCGATATCCTGAATGACCACCTTGGCTTCCCCATTTTGGGTGATGACCAGCGGCTCCTGCCTTTCGCCCAATTTCCTTACGATTTCAGCGGCATGGGCCTTTAAGTAGCTTATGGGTTTGATTTGATCTGATAGTTTCATAAGGACCCCCTTTTCTTAGATATGACTAAATATAGTCCATAAAAAGGTCGTCTGTCAAGAATTGAAGGAGATTTGTGCAACACTTTTTCTATGGTGACCCTTCCAGCACCGCGAACGTGGCCTTCACCGCCGGCAATAGAGCGCAGCGGAATTGCCATCCGAGTGCAAGGCCTTGTGTACACCCGACATGGGCGTGAACTTACGGGGTGAAAGTCCCCTATACGTGGATCCTGTTAGGATGTTGAACATTTTGACAAAAGTATTAGCCAACGGCAAGGGCGTTGCCAACATGGCGCTGGTCTGGGATTTCGAGAACCATGCCGCCCGACAGATCAGCGTTCAATGATTGCTCAGGAATACCAGCCATTCAAGTTCCTACCGGGATTCAAGAATTCGATAAAGAAATTGCAGCAAATTTTGTAAAAATATGGTTTGCTGGGCATCCGGGGCGACATCATGATTTAACGTTAACGGCGTCACTGGCCCTTTTTACAAAATTGTAACTTCTTTACCGATTTTGGCTTTGGGCCGTTTTCGGTAAGTTGAGTTTGAAAGGCTCCATGCCGATGACGTCCGTAAGGATATCTTATGATGAATAATTTCCATGTGCGCCGCTCTGGAGCGACAGCCATTGGTTGCCGGAAGAGGTGGGGAATTTGGGGTGCAGCGGTTTTGGCCCATTCGCTGGCCCTTTTCCACAGGGCCGCGATGGCTCCGATGGCAGACCGGATAATGGCGGAATTCGACCTTACCGCAGCCGCGTTCGGGGGCCTGGGCGCCGTCTACTTTTATATCTATGCGGCCATGCAGCTGCCGTCAGGCTCGTTCGCGGATACCCTCGGGCCCCGCAGAACCATCGTAGCGGGCATGCTCCTGACCACCGCAGGCAGCATGGTCATGGGTCTGGCTCCCAATTTCGGAACCCTCTACGTGGGCCGCATCCTTTTGAGTTTCGGTTCGTCGCTCACGTGGTTGAGCCTTCTCAAGATCATAATGGGCTGGTTCCACTCGCACGAAATCGGCACGGTGATAGGGCTGTCGGGCTCTTTGAACAATTGCGGCCAGCTGCTTGCCACTACGCCGCTGGCGTTCCTGATCATAGGGATAGGCTGGCGAATGTCCCTGGTGACTGCGGCTTTTGTGAGCCTCCTGGTCGGGGTCTTGAATTGGGCCGTCGTGAAGGACACACCCGCCCGGCCCGGCCTGGACTCCGGCTCCGAACCGCAGGCTTCAGGCGGCCCCGTAGTGCGGCCCTCGCTGGGCAAGCGGTTCCAGCAGGTTTTTGGAAACTGGAACGTCTGGCCGCTTTTTCTGGTGGCCATGGGAACCTACGGTTCCTATGCCACATTTTTTTTGAACTGGCTCGTTGTCTACCTGATGCAGACCTACGGGATCACGAGGGACCACGCGGCCTCCTTCACCCTCGTATCGTCGATTGGAGCGATTGTGGGCATGGGAGGCTTCGGCTTCATCTCCGACCGCATAAACAGCCGCCGCATCCCGATCATCACCGGAACCTCCATGTCGCTTGCCGGCTTTCTGGCCATCGTGCTCTGGAACGGCGGAAGGCCGCCCCTCGAGGCTTTGTGGCCTATTTCGTTCATTATGGGCTTCAACCTGGGGGCCATGCCCGTAACGTTCGCGATGGTTTCCCGTGTCGTACCCTCGGAAGTCGCCGGCATGTCGGCCGGATTGGTCAATATGGGAGGGCTCGCGGGGGCCGCGGTGATCCAGCCGCTTTTTGGATACGTGCTGGATCTCCACTGGGCTGGTGAAATGGCCGGAGGCAGCCGGCACTATCCGGTGGAGGCTTTCCAGCAGGCCATTTTGCTGCCGGCTGCCCTTATGGCGATGGGCTTCATAGGCGCGTTGCTGCTCCGCGAGCCCCACAGGTAGCGGGGTTCTTCGTCCTTCTCCGCCCACTCTCTGAAATTTTGGTAACATTTTTATGAGGCAACGAAGGACTTTTGGCAACAAAATTTATGAGTCAATGCGGCCGGGAATTTTAATTGGCGCTGATCACACCTAAGCTCCCATACGAGTATTATTCCAACTCAAAAACAATTTTCTGCCATTAGATTCAGCATCTGGAGGCATCAGCACGGATTTAATCAAAGCCTTTGTGAAGTATGCCCACGTGAAAATTCTATAAATGACTTTGTGCACACTAGGCCTAACAAATCGAAATTTTTGAAATCGAATGCACGGGGAGGCAAACCGGGATATTGTTTTCAGGCAAAGCCTGGCACCCGCCGCTGGTTCCATGGGCTGCTTTTTGCCTGAGACTTTTTAGGGGGTTTTAAAGTCGTAATCGTGACAATAGGCACAATAATCCTCGGATGCCGCGTGTTGATGGTGGCAGAGATTACAATCAAGGTCGGTGCCGTAATGAGGCGAGGTATGATATTGCGCACCCCGGAAGCTCTACGCAAAGAGAAACTTCGGTAAGCCCGGGGTGCTATGACATTGGAATGATAGTCGTTTTATAATAGACCTTTTTCCTTGAGCCAATCCTGCGCTACATTAGCTTCCGACCTGTGTTCCACATCAACGGCTTTGTTCATGGTCTGCATTTCGCTGGTGCCCAGGTTTTCAGCCAAGGGTTGCAGGATATCCTTTATTTCTGGATACTTGTCCAGGATCTCTTGTCGGACGACCGGAGCGGGATTGTACACCGGAAAGTACTGCTTGTCGTCTTCCAGGTTCACAAAGTTGAATGCGGCAATCCGGCCATCGGTGGCAAATCCCATGCCCACATTTATCTGTTCGTCTTTCAAGGCCTGGTAAGCCAAGCCGAGGGACATTTTTTTGATGTTGTCAAAGGGTACATTCAAGCCATAGACTTTGGATAGTTTTTTGAAGCCATCCGGCCTGTTCCAGAACTCCGTTCCCACACCTACGATCAAATCATCAGGGTTTTTGGCCACATAAGCGGCAAGATCAGAAATGGAGGTAATCCCCAGTTTTTCGGCCTGCGGTTTTTTCATCATCAACGTATAGGTGTTATTCAGCTTTACCGGAGGCAACCAGACCAAATCTTCTCCTGCATCTTTTTCCTTGACCCAGCTGTAAACTTTTTGCGGATCGCTCATGATTTCAGGATCGTCCTGCTTGTAAAACACCGTATATGCGGTGCCTGTGTATTCGTAATAGAAATCTACTTCTCCGGTGAGAACCGCTTTTCTGGCCATGTTGGTGGGTAAACCGGTTTTGAGTTCAACCTGGAACCCGTTTTTTTCCAGCAGAGCCTTGGCCAGTTCCGGCAATAGATACTGCTCCGTAAAATTCTTTCCTCCAACCGTTACTTTCTTATCCTGGGCCATGCCGGGCAGGGCCGGGAAAAGCAAACCGGCGAACACTACCAGGGTTGTCAAGGTTTTTAGGAATGTTTTCATTACTAAACCTCCTTATGAATTAAAGATTAATATAAAAATAAACACTTGGGATTCGCGGGCTTACTCTTCCGATATACGCAGCCCTTTTGAAACCAGAAGGACCCTTAAAATTTCAATAAGAAAATCCGCCAATAATGCCAGCAAGGTGACCGGAAGGGCCCCCGCGATCAACTTATCCGTCATCATCATGTTAATGCCGGTGAAAATCCAGTCTCCCATACCGCCGGCGCCAATAAGATAGGCCAGGGCCGTGGTGCCGATATTTATAACCAGTGCCACCCTGAACCCGGTCAAAATGACCGTCATCGCCATGGGGATTTCCACCTGCCATAAAATGCCCATGGTGGTCATGCCCATGCCTTTAGCTGCATCAATTATAGAAGTAGGCACGGCATTTATTCCTGCCAGGGTGTTTCTGGCAATGGGCAGGAGGGAGTAAATGGTCAGGGCAAATATGGCGCTCTTGGCCCCGATTCCCAAAAATGTCATCACCAGGGCCAGCACAGCCAGAGAAGGGATGGTCTGTCCCAGGCTGACGATGTACATGACGATTCCTGTATAGGCCCTGAATTTCGGTCTGGTCAAAACTATGCCCACGGTCAAACCGATAACCGTGGCTATAATCATGCTCACCCCAACCAAATAAAGGTGTTGCCATAGCAGTCTGATTAATTCAGGGTAGGCGTACGGGTCGCTGAAAATAGAGACTGTACCGGTCCTCTGCAAAGCGACTCCTGCCGCAATCAGCAGTAAGGCCAGGATAACGCCGTATATTTGTCTGAGTATTTTGTTCATTGGGACAACCTCTTCTGTATAAGTATCCCTGTAGGAGTCAATATCTTCTCCACCAGGGCCATCCCTGCATCAACCAAGATGGCAAAAATGGAGACCAAAAGGGCTCCGGCCAAGATCATTTCCGGATAGACCCGGTCAATACCATTTTGTATGTAAACCCCAAGCCCCCCTGCACCTACATAGGCTGCAATCGCAGCGATACCGATGTTCATGACCGCAGCCGTTCGCAGTCCGGCCACGATAACCGGGACAGCAATCGGTATCTCTACTTCCTTCAGGAGCTCCCATCTGTTCATCCCCATGCCTTTGCCTGCATTTCTTATTGAAGGGGACACGTTTTTAATGGCCACGTATGTGTTCCTGATGATGGGCAACTGACTGTAGAGGATCAGGGCGATGATCGCCGGGACCTTTCCAAGACCTTGGCCGATTATTGCCAATACCGGCATCATTAAACCAAATAAAGCAATAGAAGGTACCGTCATCATTACATTGGCAGTATTTATGACTTTTTTAGCTAGTACCTCATTTTTAGTAATAATGATGCCTAATGGTACGCCAATTAAAGTAGCAATAAGTAGCGATATGCTAACCATGTAGATATGTTCCCAAGTCAAAAATAGGATTTCATTAATATTTTTCATAATGAAATTGACTGTTTCCATTTCAATTTCCTTCCTGCTTTTCAACTTCGCTGCTATAGCTTTGCTTTATTTTTTCCTGGATATCATTATAAGTTACCGTACCCAAAAAATTATGACTTTCGTCCACCACGCATAAAGTCAAAAAATCATACATGAGCATGAATGACAGCGCATCTCTCGTGGGAGTTCTTTCCCTCAAATGAACGGGAAATTTTTCGACCAGCTCCTTAACAGGACCTTCTTCATATTTAATCAACTTTTTGGTGACGTAACCGATGGGTTTCCCCTGGTCCAGGACAATACAAAAACGGCCCTGCCTCTCTTCCATGAAATTCAAAACCGACTGTGCAGAATCGGAGGCTTGAACGATGTTTTTAGGTTCAGGATTAAACACATCCCGTACCTTGATAATTCCCAGAACCTTTAAGGCCCTGTCAGCGCCTACAAAATCCGACACGTATTTGTTCTTGGGGTGAGTGAGCAGCATTTCCGGTCGCTCGTACTGTACAAGGCGGCCTTCTTCAAAAAGTGCAATTTTATCTCCCATTTTAATGGCTTCATGTATGTCGTGGGACACAAAGGCAATGGTCTTCTTGAGTTTTTCCTGAAGTTTTAGAAACTCGTCCTGGATTTGCTCTCGATTGATCGGGTCAATGGCCCCAAAGGGCTCGTCCATGAGCAGTATCTCCGGGTCGGCAGCCAATCCTCTGGCCACCCCAACCCGCTGTTGCTGTCCACCGGAAAGCTCCGCAGGATAGCGGTTTTTATAAATCTCCGGGTCCAGCCGCACTAGGGTTAACAATTCTTCAGTTCTGTCCTGTATCTTGGCCTTGGGCCAGCCGAGAAGTTTGGGGACAACGGCAATGTTTTCAGCTATAGTCTTATTCGGGAAAAGCCCGATATCCTGGATGACATATCCCATTTGTCTTCTTAATTGAACTGCATCCATTTCCGTAATATTTCGGCCGTTTACTTCAATTGTTCCCCTGGTAATGGATTCCAGCCTGTTGGTTAACCTCAAAGTAGTGGTTTTCCCACATCCGGAAGGGCCAAGAAAAATAACGACTTCGCCCTCTTCAATAGTGAATGTTACGTCTTCGAGGGCAGTTACTGCGTTTTGACCTTCACCGAATATCTTGGTCAGGTGATCATAAGTTATCATTGAGGTTTTACCTCCTTAAAATAATTAAGGATTATCTGGTTTTGTTAAAATATTTAAAATATACCTTTATAAAAAGATTAATGATATATATAATTAAAAATATGTTATTAAGCAGCTCGAAAAATTTAAACAGGATTTTCGCTAAAGGATTAACAATTTAATCGAAGAAAGTTTGAATCCTTTGTGGTACACCACTCGGGTTATGCAGCAGGTGAAGTGTAAATGATAAAAAAGACCCTTTTTGTTAAAATTGGAGTATAGCGAATCTCCCATTTTGTGTCAAAGACAAAGTCTATGCATTCTGATAGCACGTGAAGTGTCCGTTTTGCGGAAGTTGGGGTAGAAGTAGGAGACACAATGAAGAGGTTGATTATGAGGTTGTATCCAGGCTATGCGGTGGAGCGTGCAATGAAGGTATGTTATGCATTATTCGCAGCATGATATCCTGGACCGATTCCGCCCGGATGCCCATGCTATTTGGCCATGAAGTGAGCTATTCCTTTTCTTGTAATTCTATGGGTACCATCCGGGCCTTTTATTATATCCCGCCCATAATAAGGCCATGGCAGTACCGGCATTGCTTGCTCGTTGTAAAAGCGTTTCCATAGATAAGAAAAATCATGTCCTGGATTTTTCCCCATGTACTTTTCGATAGCTTCTCGGAAGCTTAGCCCTTCTTCAAGATATTGATAAATTTTAAACCGAAACATGCCCCATTTTGTCTCCAGGATCTGCTGCTCCTCGATTGAATTTCTCGAACCCTGTGACACAAAGGCTGCTTCAAGTTGTTCCGCCCTTTTGAAATCCTGAAACCATCCCTGAATAATCCCGGATATCCAATCTTCCTCGATATGGCTCGGTTCGATTTTCAAAAGCAAAAGGACGATATCGGATATTTCCTGATCCGCTTTCCGCGTATCCCAAACCTCTGAGTCGGCATCTGATATTATCCGCTGCAGCTCCCCAACTCTCGCCTTGAAAGGTTCCAGAAAATCACGCCGATTCGACACGGCCTTTTCCAGAAAGCTCATAGCATCCCTCGGACTGTTTTTATCGGGTCAAGACTTGAACCAGAGCTGCGCACTTCGCACCCTTTCTGCCACTACCTAACTGCTTTTATTCTGTCAACAAAAAAAGCTGGAATTGCAAGGCTTTTTTGTTGACTCATATTATAAGAAAGGTTTGAGTATTGATGGCGATATCCACCATCCTTTCTCAATTTAGGGGGTGGATTCGGGATGTTATAAGGTCCTTGATTTTCCGTTGTTTTGTGACTATAGTTCGCTGCCAATCCAGCCGTTTAAGGTAACCGCTTCTCTCGTATCATGGGGGTGGCCAAGTCCGATGGCATCGCGATGCTTGCATTAATCTACCGGGGGAAAAGCGAAATTTTCAATTAATAGGAATTTTCAGCCCGGTTTATAAACCCAAGGGGAGGAGGATGCTTCCGGGTTTCGATAAAATAGTCGAGGACAGGATTCGTGAGGCCGCTTCGCGGGGTGATTTCGATGATCTCCCGGGCAGGGGCGAACCCTTGGTGATTGAAGATGACAGCCATATACCCGAAGAACTCAGGCTGGCATACAAAATTCTTAAAAATGCGGGATGCGTACCGGCCGAGATCGAATTAAAAAAGGAAATCGCCCAGACCGAGGATCTGCTGGCCGGCATCGAGGATGCCGCCGAACGATACCGGGCAATTAAAAGGTTGAACTTCCTCATTATGAAACTCAATACAATGCGCAAATTGAATATCGCCACAGAGTTCCCGCAGCGATACCAGTCGAAGGCCGCGGAAAGAATTCGGCTCACTGGAGGTTCAGAATCTCATCTGAAAAGGCGGAGATAAATGACTGAAAAAATCATTGTGGCATTGCTGTCCGGCGGAGAGTCGCCGGAACGGGAGGTGTCCTTCAAAAGCGGAGACCAGGTTTATGCGGCGCTCGACAAGAGCAAATACGAGGTCATCCGCTACGACCCTAAAACCGACCTGCAGCGCCTTGTCAAAGATGCCGGGGAAATAGATGTCGCTTTGATCATGCTTCACGGTCCTTACGGTGAAGATGGCACGATTCAGGGTTTGATGGATCTTCTCCATATACCCTATCAAGGTTCCGGAGTGCTGGGAAGTGCGGTGGCAATGAACAAAATAATTTCAAAACGGCTATATTCCGAGGCCGGCATTCCCACCCCCGGTTTTATCGCACTGGAAAAAGGAACTTCAATTGATGCTGAAGCCGTTTTCAGACGTTTGGGCTCGCCGGTCGTCATCAAACCGGCATGTTGCGGATCCAGTGTCGGGATGTCTATCGTGGAGACCTCCCCTATGCTCCACCACGGTATCGAGGAAGCGTGGTCGCATGACGACGCTGTGATGATAGAGGAATATGTCGAGGGTATTGAACTCACCGTCGGTGTTCTCGGAAACGATGCTCTTGAGCCGTTTCCTGTCATCGAAATCATTCCGGACAAAGACCATGTTTTTTTTGATTATGAAGCAAAATACACTTCCGGTGTCACTCAGGAAATCTGCCCTGCACGCATAGGGCCGATCCTGACGGAGAAGGCTCAGGAACTCGGCCTTGCCTCGCACCGGGCGCTTGCCTGTAAAGGGTACAGCCGGACGGATATGATTCTTCGAGAAGATAAAAATGAGATTTTCGTTCTGGAAACCAACACGATCCCCGGCATGACGGAGACGAGCCTTCTCCCGCTTGCTGCGAAGACCGCCGGGGTTTCTTTTTCGAAGCTTCTGGACAGGCTCATAGAACTGGCCCTCGAAGAAAAACCAGGGCAGATTTTTACTGTTTGACTTCGCTCTGGCGATCATCTATCATTCGCCAGTTTTTATTCCATCGAAGCGCTTTTGATATCCTTATCCCCAGACAAATCACAGTAGGCTAGCGATAGGGGCATCTGCCGGAGCCGGGGTTATGCCCGACATTAATGTGTTTCGAAGATATCTTTTTTTTAAAGGAGAGCGGAATATGATCAAAATCTTCCTGGCATCTTGTTCTCTGGCGTTGTTTCTGCTTGCGGCATCGCCGGTTTTTGGCGGTGGCATAGACAATAAGCCGAACTTCAGCGCGGAGTGGATCCGGACTCTGAACCGAAATGCAGCGACGGATTCAGCCGATATTGTGGTCTACAACCCGGCCGGAACGACGCGAATCGGTGAGGGTTTCTTTCTGAACCTTTCCGGGCAGTATGCCGCGAAGGACTACACCAATACCACCGGCGGCATCTCCTATGAAAGCGACACCCCCGATATGGTTCCGGGGTTGTTCGCATTGTATCGCAAGGAGGACTGGAGCCTGTTCAGCGCCTTCACGATCCCGGTGGGCGGCGGAAAAGTGGAGTTCGAGCGAGGCAGCGCCACTTCGCTGGGGCTTGCCCGCGGCTTTCTGGCGGGCGTCAACGCCGTCGTTCCGCCGCCGGCGGCCTATGCTTCCGTGGGATCCCATTACATGGAAGGCGAGTCGTATTACTACGGGTTAACCGCCGGGGGTTCCTACAGGCTCAACGACATGGTATCCGTTTCTCTGGGGGCAAGATACGCCAAAGCCAACATTGAACGGAAAGGTCAAGCGACGATCACCGGCAGCCCTGTTCTCGCCGACCGCACGGCTTTTCTCGACTACAAGGAGACCGATTCCGGGCTGTGCGGGATCGTGGGCGTCAACATCGCACCGTCCGAGGGCATCAATATAGGTCTTCGTTATGAAAGCAAGACCAGGCTCAACCTTGAAACGGAGGTGAAGCAGGACGATCTGGGGCTCCTGGTGAACGGGGACAAACGCAGGCGGGATATCCCGGCGCTCCTGGGTGCAGGCCTTTCCTATCAGCTCACCCCCAGGCTGAGAGCCGAGACCAACCTGACATATTATTTCAACAAACAGGCGGGCTGGGACGATGTCCCCATTACCTCGCAGGACGAAACCCAGCGCGGAAACGGTTACGACATAGGTCTAGCCTTCGAATACGAATGCTCCCCGCGCTTCAAATGGAGCGCAGGCTACATGTACACCGACACCAAGATCGACCCGGACAACATGAGCATCGAAGCCCCCGAGTTGGACGCCCATACCGTCGGAGCCGGTGTGGCGTGGCGCGCCGACGAACGCTGGACCCTTAACGCGGGAGTGCTCAAGGCTTTCTACAAAGATGAAACCACGTCCGCCGGGATAAAGCTCGAAAAGGACGTCTGGATTTTCGCGCTGGGGCTGCAGTACAAGTTCTTCTGATTCCGTTTCGGGATGACGATTCATCAGCGAAGCCGCACGGCGGCTGTTGACAAACCATTTTCCGTGGGCTAACAATAGATTTTGATCACTGGGGGAGTCGATGAGAATCGGCTGAGAGGAGGCTCGCAGCCTCGACCCCTGGAACCTGATCCGGATAATGCCGGCGCAGGGAAGATGATGCCTTCCTTCAGCCCATCCTATCTTTCCCTTCTCCGGTGATTATCGATCCCGGAGGGGCGGCTGGATGCTACGTGTTTCAGACTTGAGCAAAAAATTCGGATCTCTGTGCGTGTTTGACCGTTTCAGCTTCTGTGTGCCTGAAGGCGGTTTCACCATACTGATCGGTCCGTCGGGCTGCGGGAAGAGCACGCTGTTCGATGTTCTCACCGGGGTGGTTTCGAAAGATTCGGGCGAAATCTCCTGGCTCGGAGAGAAGACGTTGAATCTGGGGCGGAAGGCTGCGTATATGCAGCAGAAAGACCTTCTTCTTCCATGGCTTTCCCTAATTGAAAATGCCTTACTGCCGGTTAGGGTTTCCGGAAAAACCAGTGAGGAGGTCTGCGAAGAAGCGGCATCTCTTTTCCGGCGCCTGGGGCTGGCCGGTTTCGAATCTTATCCCCCCTCCAAGGTCAGCGGTGGCATGCGCCAGAGGTGTGCGCTGGTTAGGACGCTCATGTTCGGCCGTGAACTGGTTTTACTGGACGAGCCGTTGTCGGCCCTTGACGCGATTACCAGACGAAGTCTTCAGTCCCTGTTGCTTCTACTTCAGAGTGAATTCGGAAAAAGCCTGCTGATGATCACTCATGACGTGGAAGAAGCTCTTCAACTTGCCGATGAACTGCTTGTATTAACGCCTCCACCCATGCGGATCAGAGAAAAATTTTCGTTGACCGGAGAAAAACCGCGGCGAATGAACGACCCGGGTTTGATCGAAATAAAAGAATACATCTTCACGTTGCTTCATGGAGAAAATGGCGATGTCCTGGGCTAGATGTCTCACCTTCGTTGTTGTAGGCCTTATTATATTTTCGTGGGAAACCTTATGCCGGGTCCTCCACGTACCGGCTTTCATTCTCCCTTCGCCGGCAAGGATACTGTATACGGCGGTGGTTCAGGCTCCACTGCTTTCCTCAAATACCGCGGTAACCGCGATCGAGATCCTGGCAGGGATATTCGTTGCTCTTTCGGTGGCTCTTCCGCTTGCGACGGTTATGTTTGCCAGGCCCGCCGTGGAGCATGCTCTGGCTCCGTTTCTGGTGGCGAGCCAGGCCATACCGGTGTTCGCCCTGGCGCCGCTGCTGGTGGTTTGGCTCGGTTACGGGATTGCCGGCAAAGTTCTTATGGCCGCAATAATCATCTTTTTCCCGATAACGATAAACCTTCTTGAGGGATTCAAAAGCTGCAGCCCCGAATACAGGATGCTTTTCAACCTGATGGGAGCCGGTTTCTGGAAGCGGATGCGTCTTCTTCACTGGCCCTGGGCGTTACCGTATTTTTTCGCCGGGCTCAAGGTAGGGGTTTCGATCGCGCCCATTGGCGCGGTAATCGGCGAATGGGTGGGCGCTCAGAAAGGGCTCGGGTTTTTGATGATACAGGCCAATGCACGTCTGAGAGTGGACCTGGTGTTCGCGGCGATTTTATGGCTTTCCGCCATGGGGCTGGCGATGTGGGGGCTTGTTGGTGTGCTTGAGCGGTGGGTGGTGCGGTGGAAGTAACAGCAAAAAACGACCACGGGTCTGCATCGGCCGGGGTCGGGAACGATTGTCCGGTGTTGGTGTGGGTGTTGGTGTTAGTGTTGGTGATGGTGTTTCGACTTTTTACGGTTTCATCAAGGATGGTACTTTTATGCGGTCATCAAGGCTAAAAATTAAATAAATTATCGATTTTTCAGGAGGTGAACCATGAAATGTAAATATTTTTCTGTTTTCTTACTTGCTGCTTCACTATTGTTTGCGGCGCTGCCTGCTTCCGGTGCTGAAAAGCTTTCGCTGATGCTCGATTGGTACCCTAATGTGGATCATTTGCCGATTTATATCGCGAAGCAGAATGGATATTTCACCGAGGTGGGTGTAGAGGTCGAAATCATGACGCCGTCGGATACTTCCGATGCGCTGAAGCTCGCTGCGGCGGGAAACGTGGACCTGGCCATAACCTACACACCGCAAACCCTTGTGGGTGCGGCCGAGGGTTTGCCGATAAAGGTTGTAGGACGGCTGGTCGGCCGCCCACTAAGCACCTTGCTCTACCTTGAAAAATCGGGGATTGAATCCCCGGTGGATTTGAAGGGAAAAAGAATAGGCTATACCGTGCCCGGGATGATGGATGTTCTTACCGATGCATTCGCTGCGATCAACGGGATAGAGGATTACGAGCTTGTCAACATCGGGTTCACAATCATACAGGCTCTGACAGCAGGCCGTGTCGATGCCGTTATGGGTGCATACCGCAATTATGAATCAGTCGAACTCACACGCCTCGGTTATCCACATGGATTTTTTGCTCTGGAAAAGTGGGGGATCCCTGAATACGACGAACTGGTGTTTATAACCGGAACAGGAACTCTTTCGGCCAAGGCGAAGTTTTTGAAGTCCTTTCGCGATGCTATCCAAAAAGGAATTGAATATGCGTCGGGTAATCCGTCAAAGGCGCTCGAAATTTATCTCAAAGCGGTGCCGGAGGCACCGAAGGATCTCGAGGAGGCGGCTTTCGCTGAAACCCTGCCTCTTTATGCCAGGGACCAGGCCCTTGATGTGGCGCGCTGGCAGTGTTTCGCCGATTTCGCGCTCACTCACCGTTTAATCGAAAAAGCCGTGGATGCACGGGCCGTGCTTCATCATTGGGAATGATCGGGTCGGAGACGAACCTATTCAAATTCTTCGGATTCCTCGGCAGGATAGAAAAGAAAGCGTCCGGAGCCCGGGTCTTCCAGGGCTCCGGGCTCCATCAAAATGGCCTCTGCGGTTTTCCTGAACCGATCGGCCTTCAGCTTCATTGAACGCAGACGCCCGGCCACGCCCCGCTTAACCAACATGTTTTTGATTCTTTTGAACAGGCTTTCACTCCCATATAAGAGTTTTCCTTCCCATAAAATTTTGCAGGCGACCATACTGGGGAAAGTGTCGAATGCACTCTGTTCTTCGACCTTGGCGATATCTTTTACCACGTAATCGATTTCTTCCCTCATGTGGGGTGCCATAAGGAGGCGGAGCTTTTCTTCATATACGGCTTCGTCCAGTTTTCTGCGGAATTGTTCGCTGACATCGTTCGTCGTAACAAAAATCAGATCCATATCAGAACCGTTGACGGTTTTTAGTGTGCTTCTTTCCCTTCTGGGCATGTCATGAGCCATTCCGTAAACTATGTCCCCCGCGATTATCACACACATCCGGCTGGAAACAGCTCGTTCTTCGTCCAGTCTCTCAGTGATGGCGGAGACGACATTGAGTGCAATCCGCCATTTCATGCTGCTTACTTCCTGTATGTGTTTCTGGACCTGATTGATTTTTTCAGGAATTCGTGGATCTCCGTGCAGCCCTATGACGGAATACGTTAGAAAGTTCCTGAGCACCGAAGGTGAGAGCCTCGCATACCCCTCTATCCTCCGATCGAGACGCAAATAATCGATCCCGGTTCTGAAAACTTCGATGAGGCCCGATATCATGCATGTACGCCAGAGCTCCCCCTGATTACCGCCGGCATTTTTCCACAGCCCGGAGCCTGTCAAAGGACCTGATCGGTCAAGTATCTTGACAATCGTGGTTTCGATAGCCGGATCGATTTTCAAACGCTCCGGTTTTTTTCGGAGCCGGAGTTTTTCGCCTGGGATGTCTTCGCTGATTTTTTTCTCCTCGCCCTCGCAAGGGCCTGTTTGTCGGCTACCTGGTCTGATTCATCCATAATCTCGCGACCAAGTATTTCCTCCAGGATATCCTCGAGTGTGATGAGCCCGGAAAGGCCCCCGTATTCATCGATCACCACGAACATATGTTCCTTGCGCTCCAGGAATTCCAGCAGCACACGGTTCAACCGGGCTGTTTCGGCTGTGAAATGAACGGGCTTCGACAGCTCAGATAGTTTCATCTCAGTTTTCCCTGCACTCAGAGCCATAAAAAGCTCTTTTGTAAAAACGATTCCAGAAATATCTTCCGGATCGTTCCCGTAGACCGGGAACCTGCTGTGTTCCCATTTTTCAGAGGCTTTTCGAGCCTGTTCGAGCGAAAGATCCTGTGGCAATGAGAATATCACTGTGCGGGGGGTCATAACTTCCCTGGCGATTTTGCTTTGAAGCGTGAGAACATTTTCAATCGCGGTTTCCTGCTGTATCGTTATTCCGCCGCTTCTCCTACTGAGGTTCACCATGATACGCAGCTCTTCATCGGTTATCTGGTCTTCCAGCCTTTTCCTGGCAATAATCCTGGTTACCAGGCCGCTTAACCAGATCGCTGGAGTCATGATCCAGATCAAAAATCTGAGACTGTAGGCGACTGGCGATATCAACTTTTTTCCGTAAACCACCCCCGCAGTTTTAGGAATAATTTCAGAAAACAGAAGGATGGCCAATGTGAAAAAAGCTGAAAACAAAGCAATCCTGTGATTTCCGAACACCGCCGCCGCTGCACTCCCTGCAACCGCCGCACCTGCCGTGTTCGCGATCGTATTCAGCGAAAGGATCGCAGCGATCGGTTTTTCGATATCCACCCTCATTTCCTTGAAAATTTTACCGGCCTTTTTGCCTTCGCGGTATAGGCTTTCAATATGCCTAAGCGGTACCGAGTAGAGTACGGCTTCAAAAAGCGAGCAGCAGGCGGATATGATGATCGCGAACCCGACTGCGATTACCAGCTCAATCATTTTTACCTCTTTCCCAGGTCCCGGAAATGGTCACAGAAATCGGCGTTCGTTCGGACCAGATGCCGCATGACCGAAATCTTGAGCGCCGGTCGGAAGACAGGCGGATTTGTTGGTGAATAAGGCGCTTACGATTGACATCGGCATTTAACATGGTATGTTATGAAAACAGGTGGACATCAAAAAATCAAGTATTTTAAATTTTCAACGATTTAAACGAAAAAAAATACATTAACATTTGCTTTTTGGCGTGTTTTTTCGATGCAATCGAGCATCGGGTTTTCAGCCGGGAAAGGAGTTTCGTGAGCCGCGACGATTTAATCCAGATTGAAGGTACAGTAACCAGGGTGCTGGGAGGAGGAACCCTGGAGATAGAATGCAACAACAACATGGTTGTACGTGCGGTTCTGTCGGGCCGTATGAAAAAATACCGTATAAGGGTGATGGCCGGAGACCGTGTTCAGGTCAGCGTATCTCCGTATGACACCAGCCATGGATTGATCACCTACCGGCTGTGACGGCCAGGCTTCCGAGTTTCAGCCTCTTTCACACAGTTCAATTAAAACGCCGCAGGTTTCCGCTGGATGAATGAAGGCGATGCGGGCTCCCCCGGCCCCCGGCCGTGGCTCTTTGTCGATGAGCCTTACCCCTTTTTCTTTGAGTTCCTTCAGCGCCTCGTCGAGGTTTTCAACCCTGAAGGCAAGATGCTGTATCCCCTCTCCTTTTGCATTTATGTACCTGGATACAGGCCCTTCTGAATCGGTGCTCTCCAGAAGCTCCACTTCACTGCCCGAGACCGGTATGAATGCTACTTTAACTTTCTGGTTTTCTACAATTTCGTGCTCTTTGACTGAAAGACCGAGAACCCGGTTATAAAACTCCTCGGCCGGACCCAGGTTTTTCACCGCGACCCCGATGTGATCAATATTGAGTATTTTCATCCATTCCTCCCGGCCGGATACGCTCCTACGTCTTATTACCTCTGAGAAGGTTGCGTTTCATCAGCCAAATGGCTATCATTATAATTAAAAGGCTTCGGTTGATAAAAGACTTTACCACACCACCCATTGGAGAAACAAAGGTTTTCAGATATGCAGGTCAATAATTTCGATTATGTAAATCGTCCGGTCCGGAAGCAACAGGAGGATACGTTCGGTGAATTCAATGCGACGGAACTCTATTGTCCTCGCTGTAAGAAGGCCATGCCGGTAAGGGAATACCTACTTCTGGTACTTCCGGATGGTGACAAATACGAATACAGGTGTGCACGGTGCGGGACGAGCCTGGGGGATAAGCTGGATCATTCAGGGGGCATTTACCGTCCTTCATCGAAATGAAAGAGATCCAGTGGCTGGACGGCATCGTTCCATCTCCTACCTGTAGACGGGGAATGATTATGGACAAATGCGTAGTGGTGGGCGTGACCGGGGGTATAGCCGCCTATAAAGCAGCTGAACTGGTTAGATTGCTGGTCAAAGGCGGATTTCGTACCCGGGTGGTCATGACCCGGAACGCAACCCGCTTCGTTGCACCTCTTACCTTTGAAGCGCTCAGCGGCGGACGGGTTATCGTCGACATGTGGGAGGAACATGGCGAGGCCATAGATCACATATCACTTGCACAGCAGTCGCAACTCATCGTTGTCGCGCCGGCTACGGCCAATTTTGTCGGGAAGGCTTCATGCGGAATAGCCGATGATTTTCTTTCGACAATGGTGCTCGCTGCCACGGCCAAGGTGGTGGTTTGTCCGTCTATGAATTCGGTAATGTATATGAATAAAGCGGTCCAGGCCAATTTGAATATTCTTCGCTCCCGAGGTATCGAGGTGATTGCTCCTGGTGAGGGCGGTCTTGCGTGCGGCACGGAAGGGCCGGGCCGCCTGCCGGAGCCCCGGGTGATCTATTCGATAATCTCTGATTTGCTCGCCCAGAAGGATCTTAACGGCTTAAAAATCATGGTGACGGCCGGACCGACGGTGGAGTCGATCGATCCGGTTCGTTTCATCAGCAACAGGTCGAGTGGAAAGATGGGATTCGCTTTGGCCGCTACGGCACGGAGGAGGGGAGCCGATGTCGTTCTTATAAGCGGGCCGACCTCCCTTGACAGGCCGCATGGTGTCGAATACATCCCTGTTCAAACCGCGGAAGAAATGCGGACTGAAGTCCTGGCTCGGAGTGATGATTGTGATATCTTGATAAAAGCCGCTGCGGTGTCCGATTTCCGTCCTAAGACATCGATCGGTTCAAAGATCAAGAAATGCGGGGCTTCATTGAGCATGGAGCTGGAACTCAACCCGGACATTCTCGCGGAACTAGGCTCACGCAAGGGATTCAAACCGGTTGTACTGGTAGGTTTCGCGGCTGAAACGGAGGATCTTATCCGGCATGCGCAGGAAAAACTGGAGAAAAAGAATCTGGATATGATCGTCGCAAACGACGTCACCGCGCCGGATGCCGGGTTCGATGCGGACACAAACAGGGTCAAAATATTGTACAGGGATCATAGTGTCGAGAATGTGCCGCTTATGTCCAAGCAGGCCCTTGCAGATTTGTTGCTCGACAGGGCGCGATCCTTGTTTGAAGATTCGGCGGGGAGGATGGCGTCAGAGGAGTGAAGATGGGTACAGGCCGCGGAGTTAAGGCTTATCCCGGCATTGATAAGAATCCGGGCGCAGTGATCGAATATGTTAAAAGGAGGCTTGAGGCCGGCGCTGTTGCAGGCCTGGGGCCGCCTCCCTTGGGGGCGCGTGCGCGTGGATTTCTGAGAGCCTCTCCGGGAGCGGATGTGCGGCGTGAGGGTGACGGTAAGATCCCGTCGGAAATTGCAAAGCCTCGCGTTATCGATTCCGGCGCCAAGCTGGATGCGTTGCGTTACGAACTCGGGGATTGCAGAAGGTGTAAGCTTTGGCGGAGTAGAAATAAAATTGTTTTCGGGGAGGGATCTCCACATGCCCGGCTTGTTTTTGTAGGGGAGGGGCCCGGGCGTGACGAAGATCATGAGGGCCGCCCGTTTGTAGGTGAAGCCGGGAAAATGCTGACGAGAATCATCACCAAGGTGATGGGGCTGACCAGGGATGATGTTTATATCTGTAACGTTGTAAAATGCCGGCCGCCGGGAAACAGGGACCCGGAGGCGGATGAGATAGCCGCCTGCCTTCCTTTTCTGACTGCACAGCTTTCTGCAATCGGGCCGGAGGTGATCTGCGTACTCGGCCGCGTGGCCGGCTCGATGCTGCTGGGGAAAGGGTTCAAGATCACCAGAGACAGGGGCCAATGGTTTGTGTACAATGGAATACCGGTGATGCCTATTTTTCATCCTGCTTATATACTCAGGGCCGAGGGGCGGCAGAGAGAGCTCAAGATGCTTGTCTGGGAAGATGTCAAGCAGGTAATGAAAAGGCTGGGACTAAAGGAGAAATAAAATGTCCGGGCGGTTGAGTATATATTTTTGGTTAGCGCTCTTGGTGCTTGGCATTTTTTCCGCCGACGCAGCTGTCGCCTACGGTGCAGAAGAGGTTGTCGTAATAGAATTTGAAGGCGCGATCAACCCTGGTACCGCTACTTATGTTAAACGTGGAATCGAACAGGCGGCTGAAAGTGAAGCCGAAGCCGTGGTGATACAGCTCGATACACCAGGGGGACTTGCTTCTTCGATGCGCTCGATTATAAAAGAAATCATGAATTCTCCTGTGCCGGTTGTGGTTTTTGTAAGTCCGCAAGGAGCTGGGGCCGCTTCCGCAGGTGTGATGGTAACTGTTGCCGGTCACATCGCCGCGATGGCGCCCGGCACGAATATAGGAGCCGCTCATCCTGTTATGGCCGGGGGCAAGGATATCGGCGGGACCATGTCTGAGAAGGTGGTGCACGACATGGCGGCCTACGGCAGAGGTATCGCCGAAGAAAGGGGCAGGAACGGCAACTGGGTGGAAAGGGCCATCCGGGAGAGCGTTTCCATCACCGCCGAAGAGGCGGTTTCATACAATGTGGTCGATTTGATGGCGGAGGATATCGACGACCTGCTCGATGCGATCGACGGGAAAACCTTGGATGTAAAAGGAGTGAGGGTCACCCTCGACACCTCAGGGGCGGAGGTTGTCTATTACCGTCCGGGTTTCCGGGACAGGGTGCTTAAAACAATCAGTGATCCGAACATCGCCTATATTTTGATGATGGTTGGCCTTGCCGGTATATATTTTGAGCTGTCGAACCCGGGCGCTGTTCTTCCCGGGGTAATCGGAGGGATATCTCTGATACTCGCTTTTTATTCTTTCCAGACTCTACCGGTGAATTATGCGGGGCTTTTGCTGATCGTCCTTGGTATAATTTTTTTCATCGCCGAGATAATGGTCAGCAGTTTTGGAGTTCTTGCAATCGGTGGATTGATTTCTCTGACAATAGGCTCTATTATGCTATTTGAAGATGTTGGGGTTTCAATAAGGTTGCTGCTCCCGACCATTGTTCTTGTGGCCGGCTTTTTCCTGGTTGTCACAGGGCTTGCGGTTAAGGCTTTCAGATCCAAACCCAGGACCGGCTCCGAGGGCCTCGTGGGATCGATCGGCAGAGCCATGGAACGCCTGGATCCGGAGGGTCTCGTTTCCATACATGGGGAAACCTGGGGGGCGCGGGCATCCGAGCCCATAGAACGAGGAGCGCCGGTTGAGGTCGAACGCATGGAGGGATTGAAGTTGCATGTGAAGCGTGCGGCTGGTGCAGGAGAATCGAAAAACGGCCGATAGGGGCCCATTAAACGGTTATGAGGGAAACGGGAGGAGAAGATGTTTTATATTCTTTCTGTAGTTCTGATAATTTTTTTCCTGGCATCCGCCCTTAGAATTTTGCGGGAGTATGAGCGGGGTGTTATTTTCCGGCTTGGTCGGGTTATAAAAACCAAGGGCCCCGGACTAATCATCTTGATCCCTGTTATCGATAAAATGGTCAAGGTAAGTCTGCGCCTGGTGACCATGGACGTGCCGTCTCAGGATG
The DNA here is from genome assembly GCA_046498185.1 of Desulfatiglandaceae bacterium. Lineage (GTDB taxonomy): Bacteria > Desulfobacterota > DSM-4660 > Desulfatiglandales > Desulfatiglandaceae > CAYXDR01. The sequence goes on from JAWOBE010000039.1 coordinate 22,342, forward strand.
TAATAACCAGGGATAATGTGTCGGTCGCTGTGGATGCCGTCGTTTATTTCCGGGTTATGGACCCGACGAAGGCCGTGGTGGAAGTCGAAAATTTTGTATTCGCGACCTCACAGCTTTCGCAGACAACTCTCAGAAGTGTCTGCGGCCAGGCCGAACTGGACGAATTACTTTCAGAACGGGATAAAATAAACAGCCAGCTTCAGACAATTTTGGATCATCATACTGATCCATGGGGGATCAAGGTCTCGGCCGTCGAGGTGAAACGGATCGATCTTCCCCAGGAGATGCAACGGGCGATGGCGCGGCAGGCCGAAGCCGAAAGAGACCGACGTTCCAAAGTTATAAACGCCGAAGGTGAGTTTCAGGCCGCCGACAGGCTGTCTCAGGCGGCCGGCATTATCCAGAAGTACCCTGAAGCGTTGCAGCTGCGCTACCTTCAAACGGTGAGGGAAATCGCCGCGGAAAACAATTCAACGACGCTTTTTCCGATCCCTATTGATATGTTCAAGATTTTTTTTGAACGTATCCAGGGGGCCGGCGGCAAGGATGAATAATTTCCTGCATGAACAAGGCGGGAGTAAAACGGAGACGAGGAGATTTAATTAAATGACAGAAGAATTAAATGAAAATGTGAGCGGGGAAAACGGGAATAAAAAAGAAGTCAGTAAGGCGGAAGTGATGCTCCGGTCTTTGGAAAAGCCCCTCGAACGTATGACCGTGAAAGATTTGAGGGAGATCGGCACGGAGGTTCCGGGGGTTCAGGGTGTCCACGCAATGAAAAAGGATGAGATTATCTCTCTTCTGTATGAATTCATGGAAGCTGTGGGAATCCCGTTCGAACGGCCTGAAAAAACCACGAAGGTTAAGGCGCCGAAAGTGGCCCTGAGCAAACAGGAATTGAAGAAGAAGGCCGCGGCTTTCAGGGCGGAAAAAGCTTCTTTGCTTGCCGCTGGTGATTCCAAAGCTGTCCGGATTATGCGTCGTCGGATCAACAGGCTCAAGAAAATGACGCGCCGTGTCGCCGCATGATTTTGCGGTTTTTCGGATTTACAGGGTCCGGTTTCGCCGGGCCTGTTTTTTTTAGTCCTTCTGCCGGCACGGAACGGGCTGTGAAAAGATCGTATTTTATTTTGATGAAGAGAGATTCGCTTTGACATTGCCATCGTTGCTGCGGATTTAGAGAAGTGAAGAGGGACCGATGAGCACCAACGGCATCAAGGATTTGTCAGGCCGGGTTGCTGCGATAATTCCGGCTGCAGGCGCAGGTTTGCGCATGCGATGTAAGGTTCCGAAGCAGTTTGTGGAGATCGACGGAAGGCCATTGATTGCTCTGACTCTGGAGGCTTTCGAAAATTGCTCTGCAGTGGACCGGGTTATCCTCGTGGTTCCTTCGGCGGAGGTCGATTATTGCCGCCGTGCAATAGTTGAGCGTTACTGCTTAAAGAAGGTTGCCACAGTGGTGGCGGGCGGTAAGACCCGGCGTGATTCGGTGAGACTGGGAATGACGGCCGCAGGCGATGGATTCGAAATGGTGGTCGTACATGACGGAGTAAGGCCGCTTGTCAAACCTTTATTAATAGAAAGGGTCATCGAAGCAGCCCGGATTTGCGGCGCTGCAATCGCAGGTATACCGGCCAGGGACACGGTGAAAGAAGTTGACGGGGAGCTGGTGATAAAAACATACGACCGTGAAAAAGCATGGCTTGCCCAAACCCCACAGGCTTTTCGTTACTCGATTCTTCTGGATGCCCATGGCCGGTCAGGATTCGGGTGCTTTGGGGAGCCCACAGATGATGCATCCCTTGTCGAACGGGCCGGAGGCATGGTTGTCGTTGTGCCCGGGGACGAAGACAATATAAAGGTTACAACGCCCCGGGATATAGCCATGGTAAAGTTTTTGAGAAGCGAAGCGCACGGCTTGGGGGAAAAATGACCATGGAGTCGAGCATATTACGTTTGGGGACCAGGAGAAGCGCTCTCGCGATGGCCCAGAGTGTTTGGGTAAAGGAAAGGATCGAGAAACAACACCGGGGTATTGAAGTGGAAATCGTGCCTATTTCGACCAGAGGCGACAGAATTCTGAACAGGCCGCTTAACGAAATAGGCGGGAAAGGCCTTTTTGTCAAAGAAATCGAAGAGTCGTTGCTTTCCAGAGATATAGATATTGCCGTTCATAGCATGAAAGACATGCCTGCCGAACTGCCGGAAGGGCTTACGCTCGGTGTGTTTCCGGAGAGGGAATCCCCGTTGGATGTTATCGTTTCCGTTTATGGTGGAGGGCTTGAGCGATTGTCCGCGGGCGCTCGCGTGGGAACGGGGAGCTTGCGTAGGGGTTCCCAATTGCGAAGCCTGAGACCCGACCTCGAAGTTTTGCCGATACGTGGAAATGTGGATACCCGGCTCCGAAAACTCGACGAAGGCAAGTTCGATGCGGTCATCCTGGCCGAGGCGGGGCTGAGACGTCTGGGCCTGGAGTCCAGAGTGAGCGGAGTTTTAGCTCCCTCGCAGATCCTTCCGGCGGTAGGCCAGGGTGCGCTGGGCGTTGAAATGCGTGTAAATGATTCTCGAACCCATGATATGCTGGCTTTCCTCCACGACGAGCCTACGATGGTCGCTGTCCGTGCCGAGCGTGCCTTCTTGAAAGAATTAAACGGCGGGTGCCAGGTTCCGATAGGTGGTCTTGCGGTTGTGGAAGGATCGAAGGTTTTGTTTACCGGCATGGTGGCGGAACTGGACGGATCCCGGATAATCCGTCGTACCTCTGACGGACCGTGCGGCCAGGCCGGTTTTATCGGAAAATCTGTTGCAAGAAGTCTTCTGGCGGCAGGTGCCGACGAAATCCTTGGGGAGGTTAATCAGAAGGATTTTGTTTGACCGGACTTAGCGCAACGGCGGAAAGTAAAGCGCATATGGAGGAGAGCATGGCCGACAGTGAAGCGGTAAAATCATCATGCAGGGTTTTCCTGGTGGGCGCGGGTCCGGGCGACCCGGGTTTGATCACCGTGAAAGGCAGGGATTGCATCGCCGGTGCCGATGTAATTATTTATGATCATTTGGCTAATCCCGCAATGCTCAATTGGGCCGAGACACGGGCCGAGCTTATTTATGTCGGGAAACAGGGCGGAAAACATACAATGGCCCAGGGAGATATCAACGCGCTGATCGTGTCGAAGGCTCGTGAGGGCAAAATTGTGGTTCGTCTCAAGGGGGGAGACCCTTTTATTTTCGGCAGAGGCGGGGAAGAGGCGGAAGTACTGGCAGGGGAGGGAATAGCCTTCGAGGTGGTGCCGGGGATAACTTCTGCAATCGCCGTTCCGGCCTATGCCGGAATTCCGCTTACACACAGGGATTATACGTCCACGGTCGCTTTCGTCACCGGGCACGAAGATCCGTGTAAATCACGATCTTCTATCGATTGGGACAGGCTTGCAACCGGAGTTGGAACCCTGGTTTTTTTGATGGGAGTGGGCAATCTAGGTAAGATCGCTTCGCGGCTGGCAGCAGGTGGGAGAGCACCTGAAACTCCGGTGGCTGTGATCAGGCAGGGAACCACATCAAGCCAATGTACGATTGTCGGGACCCTGTCGAATATTTCGAAGCTGGCCGAAGATCAACGCATGAAGCCCCCCGCAGTGATAGTCGTTGGGGAGGTCGTAGGTCTACGCGACACACTCGGGTGGTTCGAGAAGCGTCCGCTGTTCGGGCGCCGCATCATTGTGACAAGGGCCCGCGCGCAGGCGAGCGGATTTCTGTCGATGCTTGAAGAGCTCGGTGCCGAATGCATTGAGTTCCCGACTATAGAGGTGGTACCACCGGACAGCTGGGACGTTGTCGACGATGGGATCGATTCGCTCGAAACCTTCGACTGGCTGCTGTTTACATCTGTAAATGGCGTCGAATTCTTTCTTGAACGCCTTGCACATGCAGGAAAAGACATAAGAGATCTGAAAGGAATACGAATAGCGGCAATAGGCCCAAAGACCGGGGCTGTGCTCGGAAATTTCGGAATTCATCCGGATTTGGTTCCGGGCGAATACCGCGCCGAAGCAACGGCCGCTGCTTTGAAAGAAAGAGGAATATCCGGCGCGCGTATCCTTCTTGCAAGAGCAGCAGAGGCAAGAGATGTCCTGCCGGTGGAGCTAAGGGCGGCGGGTTCCGAGGTGATTGTGGCGCCGGTTTATAAGACGATCCGACCGCAACAGGACACAGACCGTATTCGTAAGTTCCTGGCTGATGGGGAGATCGACGCGGTGACCTTTACAAGTTCTTCGACGGTGGCTAATTTCATCGGTATGTTCGAAGGCGAAGAGACGGGTTTACTTGAATGGATGAAACGGACTGCCGTGGCCTGCATCGGTCCCGTGACCGCAGAAACCGCCCGCGGTAAGGGGCTCGAAGTGGCTTTTACTGCAGATCCCTATACGATAGAGTCGCTTTGTACGGGGCTTGTATCTTATTTCGTTGATGCAGGTGCTGAACGAAGATCTATATAAGACGCAGAGCTTCTTAAAACAGCCTGCCGAAATATTCCTCTTTGCCCATGAATTCATATGCTGATGCCGAAGGTATATCGAGTGATTTTTCTGCAAAATTTAGAAGCTTACCATAATCGAAGCTGAAACCTGCGGTTTTGTAATAATCTTCCAGGATACGTTTGGGCCTGAGGCGGCCGAATTTACATTCAGCGGTAAGTGTAGGGATTCTCTGCTTTTCCAGATGCTTTTGAATATCAGTGTCGTTTATTGTTACCAGGGGTCTGAAAACTTTGTAGCCTTCTTTCATATGCAAAATTGGGAAAAAACGCTGCGCTGTTTCTTTGAATCTTTTTTCGGTGTTTTCGCCGGAGTTAAGCATGTTGCCAAGAACCTGCTCCAAGGCGTAGCTTACCAAGTCCCATAGGCTGTAACTGGTTACGATGACGAGTCTGTCCCATTGAGAAACTCGTTTTTCCAGGAAACGTGCGAGCATTTTTTTCCGTATTTCCTGGCATACTTCGCATGGATTTTCAGTGTTTTCGATGGCCGAGTCATCCGGGGCCAGGTCGTGCCATCGGATTTCAGTCCCTTTCCCCCTCCAGTAATCTGAGATCCTTTTGCGTTCTTCAAAGGGATAGCGATGAACGGGATATGCACCGGCATGCACCAAGGGCTCGAAACCAAATTCCGCGGCTGCCCGGATGAGGAGGTCCAAGGCGGTAGATGAGTCTTTTCCCCCGGAGAAAAGCATAAGGATTTCGCTCCCTGAAAGCGTTGCAAGAAAATGTTTATGTAGTTTTTTCCAGTTTTTATACAGACTTGTTTCGTTCATTTCCGGTTACCTCCAATTTATGGGCGCCTGATTTCCAGCGTTTCGTTTGTATTTGAAAGGCGCATGAGGCGAACCGGGTCTACTTCGAACCCGAAACCTGGGCCTGCGAGAAGATGTGCTTCACCTCCGAAACCGAAAGAAATGTCTTCGCGAGTGGTGTTTTCTTCCAGTAAAAAGGCGTCGTAGGAACCGTCGTAATAGCGGGCGTCCGCGCAAAGTAAACTCAGGGTTCTTCCGGCGGCGGAGAGAATCCCGGATTCCCCAAGCTGACAGCCTATTTGAAACAGAACACCAGCGCGACGTAACTTTTCAACAATAGCCAACGATGCGTAGAGCCCGCCGCATTTCGAAAGGCGTACATTTACCATACGGTAATAACCCTCCTGGATAATCCGCTCCACCTGGCTGTCATTGCATGCTTCTTCATCAGCCATCAGGATCATGCCTTCCCGCCCGGCGTAGGCTGCGGCGTCTGATAAATCCGGGTCGCCGGGACGGAGTGGCTGTTCTATGATTCCGACACCAGCTGTGCTCAGGAGTGGAAGATGGTCAATGAAATCATGAAAATTCCATGCACCATTCACATCCACCCGGATGTCGCAGTCCGGCCCGCAAATACGCCGCACCGTTAAAAGCGAGGACTCGTTTTCTTCCGGGTTTCGGCCCAATTTGACGCGGACAGAATTGAGCCCTCCTGCGTTTATCCTATCGCAGAAACGGGCGGTTCGTTCGGCCTGTGCAAGCGGTATAGTCGCAGCATAGCGGATCGTGCCGGTCCGGTGGTTTTGTGGAAAAAAATCAATCGCCGGCTTTTCCAATGTCCGGGCGAAGGTATCTATCAATGCGGTTTCAAGGGCACAAAGCGCTGCATTTCGGGATTTCGTACCACCATAGGATTGGATAAAATTTTGGATATCCGAAAGTTTTTTAAATTTCCAGCAGAATTTAGGATGACCTGTCACGTCGATCAACGTGGCGGAGGCGGTTTGTAAGTCTTCTCCGGTGACATATTTTCTTGGTGCACCTTCGCCGTAACCTGTAACTGGGCCGGCGTCAATTTTGACGACCAGGCTTTGGGCGCCTGGGGCACGCTTTTGAGCATGGTTAAAGGCCATTTTGAACGGTAGGTTAACCGGATAAACAGTAATTTTGTCAATGAGCATTTTTTTTCTTTCCGTTGGAGACCAGTTTTTCGGGACAGGAGCGGTAAGGCAGGGTGAAAATAAAAGTTGCACCGCTGTTTTCTTCGCTTTGAACCTCCAGGGTTCCTCCATGGTCCTGGAGGTCCCTGTATGCTATGAAAAGGCCTAGACCCGTGCCGTTGCGCATATTACCATGCCGTTTTGTCGTAAAATAAGGATCAAATACTTTATCGATTATCTCGGCGGGGATGCCCGGGCCGTTGTCGCTGATCCAAATACGGATTGAAGAAGGATTCCGCTGGCTGGGAAAATTCTTGGTGACGACCCGGATCGTACCGCCGACAGGGGTGAAGTCTATAGCATTCGTGATGATATTTAATATTGCCTGTTTGATTTTATCAGGATCTAAATATATTTGTTCTATGTTTTCATCCAAATCAGATTTTATTGTTATCCTTTTCTTCCCACTTTGGGGTGATACAAGAAGAATTACTTTTCCTATCAATTCATGAAGATTTACATACTCGAGACTAGGTGTACGGGTTTTTACCAGATCGAGTAATTCGGTTATCAGATTGGTGACGCGGTTGGTTTCCTCCATCGCTATTTCATAAAAATCCTTTCTGAATTCTTCGTCGTTGTATTTGAGCGGAAGCATTTGAATATAAGCCGTAACCGCGGTAAGAGGGTTTTTTATTTCGTGAGCGAGCATAGCTGCGAGGTTTCCTAGAAAGGAAAATTTTTCGGCCTTGCTAAGGAGTGCCTGAGACCTTCGTATTTCGTCCATTTGTTCTCGAAGGGCCTCGTACATTCTGGCGTTTTCGATTGCAACGGCGATTTGGGGTGCGAACACTTCGAGGGTCTCTCTGGTTTCTTCGGGAACGCCTTGACTCCCGATTCCGTCAGTTGCAATGATCCCGATGACTTTTGCTCTGGCGATCAGGGGAACCACGTAAACTGAAGATGGATTTCCGCAGGTCAGGATTATGTTTTGGCGTCGCAGCCTGGAAGATGCGACCTCAGATACATATTCGGCCTTTCCGGTAGAGGCTACCCGGGCGAGAATATTGCTGACCCTGTCAAGCGGAACCCGATAGTTCAGAATTTGATCCGGAACACTGCCTTCAAACCCTACACCGTATATATATTCCAGATGGGTTTCTTTTTTGTCTATCAGCATTATCATGGCGCGATCTATGCGGCATGCGGTCGAGAGAGTGTTCATGATGACACCGAGAAGCCGCTGGAGATCCAGCACCGAGAGTATTGCCTTGCCTGTTTCCTGGATCGCCAGCAATTGCCTGATTTTGTAGCCAAGCTTTTCGTTAAGCTTGTTAACTTCTTCGTATTTTTGTTCAATAATTCTTTTATCGGTTTCCATTTCGCGGATAGTTTCCATGAGGACACTTTCTGAAGTGAAAAGTCTCGATAAAATTTCATGAAACCTGTTATGAAAGGTCCACTTGACGTGATATTCACAATAGGGTGCACCTTCGAAGAAACAGCGGGTTTCTCTTAAAGAGAGTGGATTCCCTCCCCATACAAGAGGCATAAAGGTGTAACTGCCCTGGTTCATCAAGCACAGATGCTTGCACACCTCCATCGTCGGATTCCAGTGAAGCCTTATCACTGCTTCATTGCCTCTGATCTCGACAAGTTCGACTCGTTTGCTTCGATTCCAGCGATCGTTGATTTTCTGAAGATTCTGCAGGCCTTTTTTAATGGACCAAAACGCTTTTATAATGATGCGCTGAACATAGCCGAAGGATGTCCTTTCCACAGCGAACCTGGCAATCTTGTATGCGACCATGGGATCTTCGAAAAGTTCCGCGGCCCGGTCGTAGAGTTTGCAGGCCACCCTGCAGGGTATCCAGTTGTTGGGATCCATGAAAAATTTTTCCGGTTCGGTCAGCCGATCGATTTCGGGGTCGAGACCGCCGAAGAGCGGTGAGCAGTCACCGTTGTTGTTTTCACGGACAAATTCGATTATCGCCTTGGTGTTGATGCAGCTTGTTTCTTTTTTCATAGTCCTGAATCACGAGATCGTAAAATTCCCTGCGGTCTTTTCTACGATAGTAAATTTCAAGATTTATAAGTTCGTAAAAAATCAAAACAACCCTGTCCCTCGGGGTCGGGGTCGCTGTCGGCGTCGGTATCGGAAGTTGACTGACGACCTTTTCGACCCCGATGCCGATCAGCCGGGGATGATACTTTTTACGGCGACATCAAGGTTCAACGCTCTGAAGCAGACCTTGAAACGCATGTTCAGGAATAGGAGCGGCAACCGGCTGCTTTACATTTACGGTTGTGCGCTTGTAGACTTCGGAGCCGGATGCACCTATCAAGAAGTAATTTTTCCATTGATACCATTGCTCAGGATATCTGAGAATATACCCTTCGAGAATTTTCAGCAACTCGGAACCAACCGAGCGGTTATCTTGGACGCCGGTGTTGACCGAATGCGCAATAAAACTATATTTATTCAGGCTGTGGCGGTGAATTAGTGCAAATACCACTTCGGCTCCAGTTCTTTTGTGAAGGGCGTTTATGGTCCTGTCCAGGCCGGTGCGTCGCCCTAAAAAGGAAATGAACTGCTTTGACGATGGGCGCCATTCCTCCATTTCATCGCATTCTGTAACAACAATTCGATTTTGTTTCAATTCTTTTACCGCGGCTCTTAGGATGTTGCCGTCAGAGCCGGCATCCAGGAGCCTGATTCCATATAATTCAGCCTGCCGGAACACTTTCTTCCTTAACTGCTCGGTTTTGAATTTGGCGATCATGGAGACCGGGAAACCGCTAACAGCAAGAAAGGTAGGAACATATTCTATCGCACCGTAATGGCCGGTTACAACAAGTATTCCTTTGCCGGTTTTCATTTTATTTCTTAATATTTCCAGCCCATTTGCTTCTATGGCTGTTTTCAGAAATTGAGAAGCCTTTGGGGCTTGCTCGTATGCTATGTAGAGTTTTTCATAATAATGCGAAAGAACTCCCTTAAACACCCCTGAAAGCAACTCTGAGAATTTTCTAATAGGTATGCTTGTTCCGACCGCTTGATACACCGCTTCGGTGATGCGCCTGCGGTCCTGGAAATTGATCAGGAAATGGAGTCTTCCAAGCAAGAAGATTATTAACTTTGCAATATTCCATCCAAACGTACGATAAAGAAAAATATTTATTTCCGATTGTAAAAAAACACTGAGTTGTCCTGCCATATCTTTTTCCTCCTTTAAGGTTTATTTGACTGCTTTTTGTTCCAAAACTCTTTGAATGGTGTTCGAAGTATCCGCCCAAGGAAATGGTTTTTCATTGATGCACAGAAAAATATGCGCATGCGCACAAATAACTGTGCATCAATGAAAAACTGGTATACTATCCCGAAAATGCACAGCGTGTAAACAGTGCGCGACGCGGATGGTAAAATATTTGTTTTTTTATGGCTTTAAGGCATTAAAGTTGCAGATACAAAATAGCAGTGATATTTTTATTTGGATTTTATATTATTTATGGAGTTTTTCGTAATGAGTGTAAATATATCTGAGGTATCGAGACTTGATAAAAAAAATAATGTTTCAATTTTGGTTGTTGATGATGAACGGGGCATAAGACAATCTTTGAAAATGTTTTTACAGGATTTTTATAACGTTTATGTTGCGGGGACAGGCTCAGAGGCGGTTGAAATCATATCGAAAAAATCGATTGATGTGATTTTACTGGATATACGTTTGCCGGATGTGGACGGCGTAGAATTAATCAAGGTTTTAAAAGATATCGATCCGGACCCGGAAATTATTATGGTCACCGCGATCAAAGAGGTTGAAAGTGCCGTACAGGCAATGAAGTCAGGGGCTTTCGATTACTTGGTCAAGCCTTTTGTGGTGGAGGATATTAAAATTTCGGTTTCCCGCGCGATCGAAAACCGAGGAATGAAAAGGCAGGTCAGTTATGTCAATAGCGAATTTCAACGAATACAGCCTTTTGAAAAGATAGTGGGATCGGACCAAAAAATGCTCCAGGTATATGAGCTTGTATCGAAAGTGGCGGCAAGCGCTGGAGCGGTGCTTATTCAGGGTGAAAGCGGCACCGGAAAAGAACTTGTAGCTCGCGCTATTCATAATTTGAGCCCGAGGAAGGATCGGCCGTTTGTTGTTATCAACTGTGCCGCCATACCTTCCACGTTGATGGAAAGTGAAGTTTTCGGGCATACCCGTGGTGCGTTCACAGGAGCCACGAGTAATACGATAGGAAAAATTGAACTGGGTCACAAGGGAACGGTTTTCTTGGATGATGTCGATACGTTGGACCTGGCAATGCAGGCAAAGATGCTTCGTGTACTTCAAGAAAAAGAACTCGAAAGGCTGGGGAGCACAAAATTAATCCCTGTGGATGTGCGTTTTGTCGCAGCCAGCAACAAGCCTCTTAAGCAGTTGATAGATGAGAACAAGTTCAGGGAAGATTTTTTTTATCGGTTGAACGTGTTCCCAGTTCAACTGCCACCGCTTAGAGAACGTAAGGGAGACATCCCGATATTGCTTGACTATTTTTCTAAAATCCAGGCCAGAAATACCAGGGAGCCTCCAAAGTCCTTTTCGTCAGAAGCGATAGCGACCCTCACGAGATATGACTGGCCGGGAAATGTCCGGGAACTCCAGAATTTGGTGGAACGGCTGTCGGTGATTGTCAAGGAACCTGTGATTGAAAACCTTCATCTAGCTGGGTTCCAATCATTGGAAAAAGACAAAGGCACGATAGGCAAGACCGGATTGAAGGAAGCGGTTAAATCTTTCGAACGGAGTTATATACGGGAGATCCTCGATCAGACCGGTGGCAACAGGAAAAAGGCATCCAAGATACTGGGCGTCCATCGCAACACCCTCTTGGCCAAGATTCAGCAACTCGAGCCGTGAGATCAAAGGCGCTATCGCGCTCGAACCTTTATGCACCGAATACTGTGCACTATTTTGTAGCTATGGCGGTCTAAATTTACTAATATTAAAAGTTTTTTGAATTATATGTTAAATTTTAATGGTATGTATATTGCTTATACATTTTCTTATGGTATGATTAATGAAACGCTCTCGCGACGTCATCTCGCTGGGGGAGGACAGCATGAATTCGGATAACCACCAGGTGAAGTTAAAACGGATGCCCGACTGTGTAACAAGTTTTCGCGTTTTCGTGCCGGCTACCGACGGTGCAGTTCATAACCGGGACAGCGGTGACGGCAAATCTGAGGCGCATTCGCAAACGCTATGCTCGGAGCATATCATGGTAGTCGATGACGAAAAGAATCTTCTCCATATCTGGAAGGATATTCTCACACATTTCGGCTATCTGGTCACCACCGCGGTTTCTGGTGAAGAAGCCCTCGAAATTTTCACCGGGCTGGAACTTGACCTTGTAATTCTCGATATGAACATGCCCGGGATGGGGGGCGCTGAGTGCCTGGAGCGTTTGATGCAGATGGATCCTTCAGCCAGGGTAATAGTAAGCAGTGGTTACCATGAAGATGCCGAAGTCAAAAGGGCCTTTGATTTAGGCGCACAGGGTTTTTTAGAGAAACCGTTTACCGTGGACTCTCTTCTGGCTGAAATAAGGAAAATTTTGGACTAAGGTGAAGGCGCCCAAAAATTTAAAAATCCAGGGCCTCGCTTGCCGTGAGTTTCTTTCCGCCTGAGGATTCGAGTGTGAAGTTTTAGTGTTTTTCAACCGGCGGTCACAGGCATCCCCATCAAAGGCCACAGTACCCACACAGCGAAAGCTACAACTATCATAAGTATAATACTTGCCGGTATGCCGTAGAGGAAAAATTCCCCGGTCGTAAATTGTTTCGAATCATAGGCTATGGCATTGGGTGCCGCACCCACCAGCAGGAGAAACGGCATCCCGGCGACCACCAAAGAAGAAAAGAGAACCACCTGTGGGCCCGCTCCAAGGTAAGGAGCTATCACCAGGGCGACCGGCAGGGAGATCGCGATTGCCGCGACATTCATGATGAAATTGGTCATCATCATGACAAAAAAGGCGATGCTCATCACGAAAACAAACCAGTGGGAATCCTTGAACATCACGAGCCAGTTGATTGCAAGCCATCGCGCGGCACCGGTCTCCCACAGGCAGAAGCCTATGCTCATCGCTCCCGCGAACAGCAAAATGATATTCCAGGGAATCTCCTCGAGATCATTTAAATCCAGAATCTTGAATACGTAGAACAGAATGGTGGAAATGAGAAGTATCGCGGTTTTATCGATCGGTTGGAGGGCCGGGATGAATGATCTGAGCGACAGGGCCCCGATGCATCCGAACACTATCAGCGCCGCCAGTATCTCTTTGCGCGTGATCGGCCCTTGTTCCGCGCTGAGTTGCCTGGCTTTGTCTCTGAGTCCGTGGATAACGGCTTTTTCGGGTTTGCATACGACCATGAAAAACCCCCAAAGGAGGAAGACCATGAGCCATCCGATCGGAAACATGTAGTAACTGAGCTGGAAAAACCCGATTTCGTAGCCCACGATGTCTTTGAAAAAACCTATCGCCACTGCACCCCTGGCCGCGCCCAGAAGGGTCACGATGCTTCCGGCTCCGGCGATGAAGGCCATGCCCATGAAAAGTCCCTTGCCGAAGCGGGTCTTTTTATTTCCTTCGCCGTAAAGTGAGTAAATCGCCAGAAGAAGGGGATATATTGTGGCCGCTACGGCAGTGTGCGCCATTATGTGAGCGAGGCCCGCGGTCACCAGAAAACAGCCGAGGTAGATCATGCTGGTTCGCTCGCCTACGACAACGAGCATCTTATAGGCGAAACGCCTGGTAAGGCCCGTTTTAGTAAAAACAAGCCCTATAACTATCGAGGCAAAAATAAACATTACCGAGGGGTCCATGAAATCTTTGAATGCGACTTTGGCGTCTCTAATGAGAAATAGGGCTTGAAGCGTACCTATCGCCAAACTGGTGATTCCTATGGGCACCACTTCGAAGACCCACCAAGTGCCTGCCAGCAGGAACACCGCAAGAGCTCCCTTGCCTTCCCTGCTCAGCATGAAACGGGTTCCCTCGGGGTCGACCGCGTCAGGCCAGGGTGGAGAATAATGAACAACTACGAAAAGGAGCAGCCCGAGCAACATGAACACAATTCGTTTCCAGTCGATTGTTGCTTTCCCAGGAACACGGAAGTCATCCATGATAAAAATCCTCCCCAATTCGGCTACCCGATACTAAATGCGCATCCTTTCGATGTCAATGGATTTTGCTCCACCCTGTTCCACCTTCTTTTTTCAGATTAGGAATTGGGGAGATGGGGGAGGGGAGGTCTCCCTATCGTTTTACAAATTTTCCATCCTATGGTATTCGATTTCAGCAAAACCAGATGTTTTTAATTTTATCGGTCGGCCGGAAATCAGGTTGCCGGAGAAAAAAATGGAAATGAAAAAACAATGTTTTGGCAGTATCGAGGAGGTATTTCCTCTAGGGGCCGAAGGCTTGAGGGAAGTGCCGGAGCACTGCCTCGAGTGCCCGTGTAAAACCGAGTGTCTTAGGGCCGCCCTTTCTTCGGAGAAAGGTATCGCGTTCAAAGAAGAGAGGGTCCGGCAGGCGGAGCAAAATGGATTCGCGGGCTGGCTTAAGAGGTGGTCCGAACTAAAAAGCCTGTCAAGGGATAGAGAAAAAATAAAAAAGGGTTCCGAATGAATGAAATTATAACGTGCCCTTTTTGTGGTTTCTCCAAGAATGTTGAGCCAAGCGGCATCCCGGGCAGCACCAAAGCCGCGATATGCCCAAAATGCAAGCATTGTTTTCCGCTGCTACCCCGGCAACACCAGGAAGAATCGGGCGATTTGCCGGTTGGTCGGTCGGAAGAGGTTTTTTTACCGATTGCCAAGCATGAGGCTTCAAGGAGATTGTTTCCTGGTCTTGCACTGGACTTGCTTCGGGCTCCGTATGATTTTTTCCGGCGGCGGGAATCGTTAGAAGAGCAGCCCGAAAAATTGTTTTCCTTCGGTTTGCTTTTCGGTTCGGTTGGCACGATGCTTATTTTATTCTGGCGCCTCGCTGCGATGGCGTGGGGCTTGGGATCGGGAAGCGCTTGGGCTCCAATGATACTTGGGGCAGTTTTCATGCTTTGTGTTGTTTTGACCCCTATATGGGTAGTTTTAGCGATGTTGATTAACACCTTGGTTGTCCATTTCTGTCTTTTGATGGTGGGGGCCGGCGGAGAGGGGTTGAACGGGACATTTCGCGTCGTAGCTTATTCCCAGGCTGCCAAGTCTTTGGGGATTTTTCCAGTTGTTGGCGGGCCTGCCGCTTTTATATGGCAGCTGGTAATCCAAGTGATAGGTTTGAGAGAGGTCCACGGTATTTCTTCTGTCCGGTTGTTGATAGGCATGGCCGCGGCCGCCGGTTTTTTGACGTTGATAGTAGTGGGATGTTTTGCCGCCTGGCCAAAATAGCAGCTGAAAATCCGAAAAGCGGAGTGAGATGTTGAGTGGTTTTTCCTTTTTATATGAAGATGCATTGAATCCGGATCAGCTGAAGGCCGTTATGACCACCGAAGGGCCGGTGCTGGTGATCGCGGGTGCGGGAAGCGGCAAGACGAGGACCTTGGTTTACAGGGTTTACCGTCTGATTGAAGCAGGCGTTTCTCCGGAGTCCATTCTTTTGTTGACCTTTACACGGAAGGCGGCGGGGGAAATGCTTGAACGCGCCTCCACGCTCGGCGATCCTCGCTGCAGGCAGGTTTCCGGCGGGACGTTTCATTCCCTGGCGCATCGGATACTGCGGATTCATGCAGAGCGACTCGGCTTCGGCCGCGATTTCATAGTCCTGGACCGCGCGGATATGGAAGAGATCATCCATTCGTTGATCCCGGAGCTCCGAATTCCGAAAGACGCTTTCCGCTTCCCGAAAAAATCGACAGTCGCGGGGATTATCAGTAAGGCTGCCAACCTTCAACGCCCGGTCGAAAAGGTTGTAAATGATGATTATTCCCAGTTCAACGATGCCTCGGCAGCAGTTACCAGGCTCAACGGGCTTTATCAAGAATATAAACAGGCTCACGGTTTGATGGACTATGATGATTTGATAATCAAGTTCAGGTCTCTTCTGGCTGATCATCAGGATATACGAGCGGAGCTGAATGCCCGATACCGTTATGTACTTGTGGACGAGTACCAGGATACCAACAACATCCAGTCGGATATAGCCAGGCTGCTGGCATATGAACATAGGAACATAATGGTTGTCGGAGACGATTGCCAGTCCATATATTCGTTTAGAGGCGCTGATTACCGAAATATGTTTACGTTTCCGGAAGTATTTCCAGAAACCAGTATAATCAAGCTGGAAGAGAACTATCGCTCGCTTCAACCAATCCTGGCTTTTACCAATGCACTGATGAGCAACGCCGGAAAGAGTTATACCAAGTGTCTTTTTTCATCCAGAACAGGAGGCGAACGCCCGAAAATAGTGGATACAGGGACTTCACCAGGGCAGAGCCTGTTTATACGGAGGTACCTGGAAACTTACGTAAAGCAGGGTGGTGCCTTGAGAGATGCTGCCGTGCTTTTTCGGGCCGGATACCAGTCCTTTGACCTGGAGGCGGAGCTGACTCGAGGTCGTATTCCGTATGTAAAATACGGTGGCTTCAAGTTTCTGGAATCCGCGCATATCAGGGATTTTCTGGCTCATTTACGCGTTGTGGTCAATTCAGGGGACGTGGTAAGCTGGGGCAGGATTTTGAGGTTGATAAAGAACGTCGGTCAGGCGAAATCTCATTCGGTTATTTCCTGGATGGCCGAAAGCGGCGCGAACCCTGGAGAAATCGTGAACTGGCCGGGCCTGGGCAAAAAGGACCAAGGTTTGAGCGCCCTTTCGGCATTGCTGGCGGAGCTTACCGCGAAGAACGTGGGCCCGGTTGAAGCGGTGGAAAAGGTTATGGCCTATTATGTGCCTATGATGGAGGGGAGATTCGATGATTATCCCAGGAGGAAAAATGAACTCGAGCAGCTTGTTCCGATGGCTTCCAGGTATCGAAGTCTGCGATCCTTCGTGGACGATTTGCTGCTGGATCCTCCGGCCGGCAGCGCAGATCTTGACGGCGGAAACGGCACCAACGTTTTGACCCTTTCCACGGTTCACTCGGCCAAGGGCCTGGAATGGAAAGTGGTTTTTATCATTTGGGCTGTAGACGGTAAGTTCCCGCCTTTCATGGCGTTGGACGACCCGGAGGCCATTGAAGAGGAGCGGCGTTTGATGTATGTCGCCTCCACCAGGGCCAAGGATGAGCTTATAATCTGTTTCCCGGGCGCCGAAGGGGGTGAGCCTTGGGCGGCACGGTATATGAGAGGCGGAATTCAGGGGCTTTCGTGCTTTTTAAGAGAGGTGCCGCGATCTCTTGTCAGCTACGAATCAATAAGGAGCGGAAGGCGCGGTCCCGCGCCGTTTATCCCGCCTTCTGCAAGGGCGGGGATGACTGGGAAGAAAGCTTCTTGGAAATCCGGGACCGCAACGCCCCCTCCCGTGATCGAATCTTACTGCTCAGGTGAGCAGGTTTTTAAAGCAGGGGATATGGTCGTTCATCCGGCGTTCGGCGCCGGTGTCATATCAAGGCTTGCAGGTTCAGACAAGGTCGAAGTTTTTTTCAAGGAAGTTGGACGGAAGCTTTTGCATCTTAAGGCGACCAGTTTGACCAAAGCTTGATTTACCGGGAGGGCACCACCGAGGTGGAAAGTATAGAAAGCACAGGAAACCATGGTTTGATCCGAAGACAAGATTGCATGCTTTTGATTATTGATGTGCAGCAACGTTTGTCCCCGTCAATTTATAACTTCGGCCCGATATGTGAGAATATCGTGAAGCTCTCACGATTCGCGGATATCATTGGGTTGCCAGTGGTGCTGACAGAGCAGATCAACCTGGGAGAAACGGTACAGGAAGTGACAGGTGCGCTGGGGGATGTCAGTGCGTTGAAAAAGATTGAATTCAATTGTTTCGGTTCTAAAGATATAGCCGGGCGCCTTTGGGCGTCAGGGCGTAAAACTTTGCTTATAGCAGGTATCGAGACGCATATATGTGTAGCTCAAACCGCGATTTCCGGTTTGGGCCGGTTCGATGTCCAGGTTGTTGCAGATGCAACTTCTTCGCGGAATCCGTTGGACAGGGATTTAGCATTCGAGCGCATGAAGGGGTTAGGCGTGGCCTTGACTTCAACCGAGATGTTGATATACGAATTACTGGAGAAAGCCGGGACAGACGAGTTCAAAGAGGCCCTTAGACTTGTAAAATAAGGAGATCGAAGATGGCGCTTATGGAATTTACGCTTATCCCGCTTGACAAAGGGGCAAGCTTCAGTAAATACGTTTCCGGGACACTCAGCGTAGTGAAGGAAAGCGGCCTGGACTACCGGTTGAACCCCATGGGAACGGTGGTTGAAGGGGAATGGGACGATTTGCTCGCACTGCTTACGAGTTGCGTTCGACAGCTTGAAAAGGAGTCGGACCGTATAAGCCTTTCGGTGAAGTTCGATATTCGAAAGGGTTTAACCGGCGCTCTTGATGGAAAGATAAAAAGTGTTCAGGAAAAATCGGGTTTTACGGTCAAAACGTGATATATTTTTGTTGAGGCGCTCCAGGAGCGGCGTCTCATTTGCCCAAGCAGAATCGACTGAAGATGGTATCCAGCAAATCGTTCGTGGTGTTTTCTCCGGTTATTTCGCCCAGGGTTTCGATACAGTCTGATAATTCCGAAGCGATTATTTCCATGGGTGCACCCCGCCGGCTTGCGTCCGCGGCGGCTGCAAGAGATTGCGAAGCTCTTTCCAATGCATTGAGATGCCTCGCGTTGGCCACTGCATGTGAACACAAGGATTCTGAATCTGACTCTGCCACTGTTTGAAGGATGGCTGCCTTGAGCTTTTCGAGTCCGGTTCCGGTGAGGGCCGAAATCGATACCTTGGGGATATCGGGATAGCGCCGGGCAACTATTTCTTCGTCCAACGCGGATGTCAGGTCTTCTTTGTTCATTACAATCAACATGTTTTTGTCCCTGCAGCGGTGCAGGATTTCAATGTCCCCGTCTTTCAGGTCCCGGCTCCGGTCGAGGACGACAAGGACTAGATCCGCTTCATCGAGTCTCCGCCGACTGAATTCAATCCCGAGGGCTTCAATCTCATCCGGTGCCTGCCTGAATCCGGCGGTGTCAGCCAGCTTGACCGGCAGGCCTTCAATGGATATCACCGATTCGATAATATCCCGGGTTGTGCCGGGCATAGGCGTAACAATAGCCCTCGGTTCGTCGAGCAGCATGTTAAGGATGCTGGATTTGCCTACGTTCACGCACCCCGCGAGAACGGTATCCACTCCATCGATCCATACCCTGTTGCTTGCCCCTGAGCGAATCAATACTTCCATGCGGGGGATTAAACGGTTTTCGACGATATCGGCAAGTTTTTCAGCGGGCATGATTTCCGCCTCTTCATCGGGAAAATCGATAGCTGTTTCGACATGGGCGGACAATTCCAGCACTTCTGCGCGCAACCTGTGGATTTCCTTTCCCAACGCGCCCTGCATCTGGCGGGCGGCCATTCTGAGACCTTTTTCCGATCTGCTGTTTATCAGATCCACTACAGCTTCGGCCTGAGTCAAATCGAGCCTGCCGTTGAGAAAAGCCCGCAGAGTGAATTCACCGGGTTCGGCCTGCCGCACGCCGCACTTCACAACCAACCTCAAAATTTTTGAAAGAAGGAGGTATCCGCTGTGTGAATTTATCTCCACCACGTCCTGTTTGGTAAAGGAATTAGGTGCATACATGCAGGTAAGCAGTACTTCGTCTATCGTTTCACCGGATCGGGGGTCGATGATGTGGCCGAGATATAGTCTATGGCTTTGCAGTCGGTTGACTCGTTTTTTCGGTTTGAAAATACGGTCAATCACAGAAAATGCACCGGGTCCGCTTATTCGTATGATTCCTATTCCGGCAGTCCCGAGCGGGGTCGAGATTGCTGCGATGGTGTCATGTGTGATGGACATATTATCGGAGTGGTGGTTTTAGTTAGTTTCCAATCCGGAAACTTCGCTGTGCCCATCCGGCATTTCCGGATGGGCACTAGTTATTGAATAATTCCGTCCCAGGCCCAGGCTTGGTCCGGGGACGGAATAGGATTATTTGTTTGGGATTATTACTACTTTTTTAAGCATCCCTTCACCTCTGCTGGTGGTGGTAAGCTGTTGCTGATCTTTAAGTGCAATATGCACAATACGCCTGTCATGGGGGTTAAGGAGCCCGGTGCTCATGGGTTTTTTTGATTTTCGCGCTTTTTCTCCAATATCAAGAGCCATCTGAATAAGATAGTCTTTTCTCCGGCGACGGTAATTTTCAGAATCTATAATCAAATGGATTTTTCTGTCGAGATTTTTCGAAACTATCTTGGTGACGATGAATTGCAGGGCGTCAAGGGTGCGTCCTTTGCGCCCGATCAACAGACCGGATTTATCCCCGTCTATGCAAAGCTTCACGATGCCGTCGGCTACTTCGGCTTCGACCTCTGCGCCTTCCACGGGGATCAGCGAGAGGATATCTTCAAGGGTATTTTTTGCGACTTTCAATATTTCATCATCGCCGGTTTGGGCAGGCGGTTCTTCCCTGGCGATCGAAATTCTGACTCTGGCTTTTTTGCCTCCGACAAGGCCGAAGATACCGGGTGAGCCCGGTTCTATGACTTCTATGCTGATATCGTCGCGGGGTACGTTCAATTTGCGGCATGCGTTTTCCACTGCTTCTTCGGTGGTTTTGCCTTCAAATTCGAATGGTTCCATTGTGATCCTCCACAAACTATTTCGATCTTTTTATGATATGGTATTGCTGGCCTATAGAGATAAGATTGTTGACCAGCCAGTACAGTACAAGGCCCGAGGGGAAATTTATGAAAAAGAAAGTAAAAATCAGCGGAAGGAACATCATCATTTTCGCTTGGGCGGGATCGCCGGGTGCCGGAGTCATTTTCTGCTGCAGGAACATGGAAGCTCCCATGAGAAGCGTAAGCACGGGTATCCCATAAGGAGGCGACATCAACGGCACGCTGAACGGGAAACTGAACAGGCGGTCGGGTGCGGATAGGTCGTCGATCCAGAGGAAAAACGGAGCGTGTCTCAACTCTATAGCGCTTCCTAGCACCCTGAACAGTGCGAAAAATACCGGTAGTTGGATAATCATGGGCAGACAGCCACTCATAGGGTTTATCTTGTAAGTCCGGTAGAGGGTCATCATCTCCTTGTTCATCGCCTGGCGGTCGTTTTTATATTTCTCCTTCAATTTCATGAGCCTTGGTTGCAGCTTTTTCATCTCCCCCATGGATTTGTAACTTTTGTGAGTAAGAGGCCAGAAGAGAATTTTAACCAAAATTGTCAAGACTATAATCGCAAGGCCGTAATTATGGAGGAATTTTTCGAAGAATCTAAGGATATAAAGCAGGGGCTTTGCTATGACGTCGGTCCATCCGAAGTTGATTGCCTTTGCGAGTTTGTTCCCCTCGTTTTTCAGCACACCCATGTCTCTCGGCCCGAAGAAAAGGGAGTATTCCGAAGAGGTAACGCCGCCGGGCTGGATCGGAACCGGTTCCGGGATATGGACGCCTTCAAGGATGCCGGAAAGAAGTTTTGTCCCGGTGAACAATGAATTTGATTGCGTCCCTGGAACTATCGCGGACAGGAAATATTCATTTTCGTACCCAAGCCAGTTTATTGTTCCTTCGATTTTTTCTTCTTCCTGGACTTTTTTGATTTTGAGTTCTTCCAATTTTTCGTCTACAAGAACCGCGAGCCCGCGGAATGCGTAATAACTCCGGTCCGCATCGGGCGGCAGGTATCTCAACCTTGTGGTGAAGGATCCTTTTATAGGGTTCCGAGTGAGATTGCGGGCCTCTATGTCCAGTTTTATGGAATACCTGTCGGGAAAGAATCGAAAAGTATAGATGGATTCTATCCCTTCGGTGGATCTGGATCTAAAAACTAATTCTTTCGGGGATCCGTTTTCGTGAAGCACCAGAGAGCCCTGATCCACTTCGCATGTTGCAGGATCAGAGGCGCTGGGAGCATCGGGGATGTAACCGATCTGGACCGGGAGCGCCTGATCGGGGCTTAGAGATATCAGCTCTATCAGCGGAGAACCAGGATCGCTGGTCCTCCGGTATTTCTTCAGTTTGAAACTTGTAAAGGTAGGCCCTTCGGTGGATATAACCGCGTTGTAGAGTGGGGTGTCGATCTCCACAAGTTTGCGTTCAGCCCGGGACGCCGGCTGATCTAAAGGCTTAACCTGGGGTTGTTCGGGCTGTTGCTGAATTTGTGGAGGAGCGGACCGCTCGGAAAATGCTTCTTGTGCATTTTCAGACGTAGCTACCGGTCTGGGGGAATGTTCACGCTCGGGTGAAAACAGATAGGACCAGCCTACAAGCACAAGAAAAGATAACACAAAGGCCATCAAAGTTCGTTTTTCCATAGGACTCCCTGACCGATGGAATATTGAAGCCCATGAGAGGCTTTAAACCATAGGTGAAAACTGCGGGCGAAGGTCCCCGCGAAATTTTAATCGGCGCAGGCATGCTCAAGGAAGGGGATCATAACCGCCTGGATGAAACGGATGGCACTTGATGATCCGCCGAAAGGCCAGCCAACAGCCTTTTACCAGCCCGTATTTTTCTATCGCTTCACGGGCATATGCGGAACAAGTCGGGTAAAAGCGGCAGGAGGCAGGCCAAAGAGGAGACAGCAAAGTCTGGTAAACCCATATCATGGCGATGGCCAGATACTTAATTTTACTTGACGAACTTTTTATCAAGGACGATAGGTTCAAGTTCCTCTTTAGTCTTTCGGTAGTTTAGATAAGCGACATCCTTTTTTGCCACGAAGACAAAATCATATCCCCGGGGTAAACGGGGCTTATTTAATCTGAAGAATTCTCTCAGGAGGCGCTTTATTCTGTTCCTTGTAACCGCGTTTCCGACCTTTTTGCCGACTGTAACCCCCATTCGTGTGATATCCAGGCCGTTTTTCCCTGTTATTACGACGAAATGTGTCGTGTGATACCTTTTGCCGGCCCGATTCAATTTGACAAAATCCGGCCTCTTCAATAACCTCTGAGTTTTCGGAAATGTAAAAAATTCCATATTGATCGGAGGCCGTTTGACACTACTAGAAATTATAGGCTACAGTAAGCCGTTTCCGCCCTTTAGCCCTTCTCCTTTTCAATACATTTCTACCGCTCTTGGTTTTCATTCTGGCCCTGAAACCATGGGTACGGGCTCTCTTAATGTTGCTGGGTTGATACGTCCTTTTCATGATCTGAATCTTCTTTCTGGGCGAATTAATTAAAACTATTATATAAGCATGTGGCCGGCAGCTTGTCAAGACCAAACCCTGTACCCATTTTATGTTTGCTAAATCTTAATACTTCGGATACCTATCACACTACGAATCCGGTGTATAGAGAAAGGAGATGCAGCCTATGTTGTTCGATCCTATATTAGGTCTGTTTTCAAATGACTTGGCGATTGATCTGGGTACTGCGAACACGCTTGTATACATGAAGGGCAAGGGAATTGTGCTGAGCGAGCCCTCGGTCGTCGCAGTCAAAAAAGATGACAAGGGCGCCAACAAAGTACTGGCGGTGGGCACCGAGGCAAAAATGATGCTTGGCAGAACGCCTGGAAATATTATCGCGATCCGACCTATGAAAGATGGAGTGATCGCCGATTTTGAAATAACCGAGGCGATGCTGCGCCATTTCATTCGAACCGTACACAATCGCAGAACCCTGGTTCGGCCGAGAATCATAGTGTGTGTGCCGAGCGGGATCACACAGGTGGAAAAACGAGCGGTTAGGGAGTCGGCTGAGTCGGCCGGTGCAAGAGAAGTCTACCTGATAGAGGAGCCGATGGCCGCGGCCATCGGGGCGGGCCTGCCGATCACCGAGCCCACTGCAAATATGGTTGTCGATATCGGGGGAGGTACGACTGAAGTGGCTGTGATTTCGTTGGCGGGCATCGTCTACAGCCGCTCGGTGCGTGTTGCCGGCGACAAGATGGATGAAGCGATACTCCAGTATGTCAAGAGGAAATATAATCTCTTGATAGGAATAAGAACGGCAGAGATTATCAAGACCACTATAGGCAATGCCTATCCGGAGGAAAATGTCGAAACGATTGAAGTCAAAGGCCGGGATCTGGTTACAGGCATTCCCAAAATCCTCGTTATAGACTCCGAGGAGGTTCGAAAATCAATTTCAGAACAGATAGAGACGATAGTCGAAACCGTGCGCATCGCGCTTGAGCAGACGCCGCCGGAACTGGCTGCGGATATCGTGGATAGGGGAATCATATTAACCGGCGGCGGGGCGTTGCTGAAAAACCTCGACATATTGCTGCGGGAAGAGACCAGACTGCCTGTAACGGTCACAGAAGATCCTCTTTCGGCTGTGGCGGTGGGTTCCGGCAGGGCACTTGACAATATAGCCATATTGAGAGAAGTTTCCATTAGATGATTGCTGTTCCGGCGTTTGAAACCGCTATCCGGCCGGGAATTTGTAGTTTCTCCGGTTGAAAGCTTGCCGGTGTTGAGTCCTTAACAGATAAATCGAATTTAGAATTCCTTCGTGACGGTCCAGCCGGTCCGTCTGCATGAGACATACTTTGAAGGTACTGGAAGGTTTAAAAAGTATATGGTTATGGGCGATTATTGCTGGAGTGGTCATCTTGCTTTTTGCGTCCGGACCCGATGTGCCTTCAGGATGGAATTATTTCGAAAAGGGCGTCATCGAAGTCACCGCGCCGGTACAAAAGCTGTTCGCCAAGACGTCCCGCGCGGTAAAGGGGTTGTGGGAAGGATATTTTTTTTTCGTTGGTTTGCGTGAAGAAAACGAGAGGCTCAGAAAGCAAGTCGAGGAGCTTTCAAAAGCAAACAGTAATTACAAAGAAATGCTGGCGGCCCATGAGCGGTTGACTGACCTTCTTCAGCTCAGGCGTGAACTTCCAGGCCGGGTGGTTGCCAGCAGGGTTATAGGAAGAGATCCGACGGGCTGGTTCAAATCAATAATTATAGACAAAGGCCAATCTTCCGGAATTGAGGTGAACATGCCTGTCACCCATGCATTTGGGGTTATAGGCAGGATTGTAGCCGTTTCGCCGAATTATTCCAAAGTACTCCTTATAATCGATCAGAACAGTTCTGTGGACTGCCTGATCCAGACAACGCGTGAGAGGGGGATGTTCAAAGGTTTTTCCGCAGAAGTCTGCAGTCTGGATTATGTCACGAAATCAAGCAAGGCGAAGCCCGGCGATACGGTAGTCACCTCCGGTCTAGGGGGTGTATTCCCAAAAGGACTGCCGTTGGGGGAAATCATTTCGGTAAGGAAAAACCCGGGGAGTCTTTTCAAAGATATAAATGCAAGGCCCTTGGTGGATTTTTCCAAGCTTGAAGAAGTGCTGGTTGTTATTGGAGAAGACATATCGACAGTAAAGTAGGAATGGTAAAGTTTTTGTTTTATTTCGCTTTGTGGACGGCGGGGGCGATTTTCAGCCTGGTGAGAGGGAATTTCGTCGGTGATCTGACAGGCGATGCTTTCATCCCGGATTTACCGGCTTTGCTTACCGTGTTTCTGGTCATTTGTTCCAGCCCCAAGACAGCGGCTTTGTTCGCGTTTTCTCAGGGATTGTTGGTGGATTTTTACGCCGCTGGACTACGGGGATTGTTCACGGGTTTTTATCTTGTAATTTTTTGTGTTGCGTTGCTATCCTGTAATTTTTTTGATATTCACCATGCCAAAGGGCAGTTCATTATTACTTCCCTGGCGTTAGCTATTGGAAAGGCGTTTTTTTTCGTTATTGTTAATCTAGTTTCACCGAATTTCATTTTTCATTGGTCCTGGATTTGGCAGGCGGCTTCAGCGACTGTTGTAACCGGAATGTTTTCCCCGCTCATTATTTCCGTTCTACAGGTGATCAGGCGTCATTATATCCCTGATTGGATGAATGGGTTCGAAGCCGAATTTGATGAAGTCGGAGTATTGCCCAGGCTCTGGCGGCCGTGGAAAAAAGCCGGCGACGGTTCGGAGCCGGAAGATTCGATAAAAAGTGAGAAGCTCTAAATTCGATAATGTTTCAGGTGCGTCGTTCAACCGGCGTATTATCCGGGCATCCATAGCGGTGATGCTCGTGTTTGCTGTATTGGTGCTCAGGCTGTGGTTTATGCAAATATTCAACGGGCCTGAGTATCGCGATAAGTCCGAGGGCAACCGAATCCGCCTCCAGAGCATACCTCCCTTCAGGGGGATGATTTATGATCGAAACGGTTCTGTGCTGGTTGACAATCGTCCTGCCTTTGATCTTAACGTTATTCCCGAAGAAGTGTCGGATCCGGATAAATTGCTTGAAAGCCTGTCCAGCTTGATCCCTCTTGATGTCGAGGGGGCCAGGCGGGTATTGAACAAAGGACGGAAAAGTTATCCTTTCAAGGCGGTTTGCCTCCGAAGTGATTTGTCGAGGGATCATATCGCGGTTTTGGAAACACATGGATTCAATTTGCCTGGTGTATTGATAAGTGTTCGTCCTCAGAGGGAATACGTGCACGGTGATTTTGCTTCCCATGTCCTGGGGTATCTCGGGGAAATCAACCGGGAGGAACTTCGCAGCGGTGATTTTTCGGGTGTCAGAGCCGGGGATTCCATCGGCAAAGCCGGGGTCGAGATGGTGTGGCAGTCGTTGCTCCAGGGAATTCGTGGTGGGAAGCAGGTGGAAGTTGATGCGTCAGGAAGGGTGCTGCGTATATTTTCGCGAAAGCAGGCGGTGCCCGGTTCGGCTGTTCACCTGACGATCGACAGCAAACTCCAGTCAGTCGCGGAACAAAATCTGAGAGGGAAAATGGGAGCCGCAGTGGCTATGGATCCGCACACGGGGGCAATTTTAGCTATGGTCAGCAGTCCTTCCTTTGATCCGAACTGCTTCGCATCCGGGATAAAAGAGTCCGAATGGAGGCGGATAAGTTCTTCGAGCCGGTTCCCATTACAGAACAGGGCGACGTCCGGTCAATACCCGGCGGCCTCGGTGTTCAAGATCATAATGGCGGTTGCCGCATTGGAGGAAGGTGTAATCGAGCCGGCCGAAAAAATCTTTTGTAACGGTCTTTTCAGAATCGGAGACGCCTCTTTCCGGTGCTGGAAGAGGAGAGGACATGGAAAAATCGATCTTTACCATGCCTTGGTGGAGTCGTGCGATGTTTATTTCTACAAGGTCGGTATGCGTCTGGGGGTTGATAAAATAGCCGATTGGAGCCGCCGATTCGGGTTAGGTTCAAGAACCGGCTTTGAACTGGGCGGGGAAAAACCAGGGTTGGTTCCCACCGATGAATGGAAAAGAGACCGATTCGGGGTTTCATGGCAGGCAGGTGAGACAGTATCTCTTTCAATAGGTCAGAGTTTTCTTTTGGTTACGCCTCTCCAGGTTTGCTCCATGATGTCCACCCTTTTCAACGGTGGAATTCTTTATCGTCCCCAGATCACCAAATTGGTAGGGACACCGGAGGAAGCCATCTACAGCTTCAAACCCGAAGAGGCCAGCAGAATCAACGTCAGCGGCGAAACGCTTTCTCTTGTAAGGAAGGCGTTGGTAGGTGCAGTGAATGACAGGGGCGGCACCGGGAGACAGGCACGTCTTGAACAAACTACAGTGGCAGGAAAAACCGGAACCGCTCAGGTCGTGGCACTTGACAGAAGTAAGCTTCTCGAAACCGAAGGAGATATACCGGAGCGATTTCGAGATCATGCCTGGTTCGCAGCGGCTGCTCCCGCCGTAGATCCGAGAATTGTAGTGGCGGTGTTGGTGGAGCACGGCGGGCACGGAGGTAGTTCAGCGGCTCCGATAGCTCGGGAAATGATAAAGACTTACCTGAAATTGGACTCCTAGGGTCTCCAAATGTTTGATAGACGGCTTATACAGCATTTCGATTGGGTGCTTCTTTTGCTTGTGATTATGATCACCGGTATAGGAGTGCTTAATCTATACAGTGCAACATATCCTATCAAGGATATAGGTGGAGGGACGGTTTTCGTCAGGCATCTATATTGGCTCGGCATTGGATTCATAGTCTTTTTTGTCATGACGACGTTTAATTATTATTGCTTGGAGCGGCTCGCGTTTCCGTTTTATTTCGTTGTGATGATCATGCTTGTAGTCGTCTTGATGTCAGGCAGAGTGATCGCCGGGTCACAGCGCTGGCTTTCAGTCGGCTTTTTCTCTTTTCAACCTTCCGAATTTGCAAAAATAGCAGTTGTTATGACCTTGGCCAAATACTTTTCGGATCAAAGCAGAAACAACGAATACCGATTGCGGGACCTGGTCTTGCCGGCGCTCATTGTGGTCGTTCCTGCGCTGTTAATAATAAAAGAGCCCGACCTCGGAACCGCGATTCTTTTGCTGGCGGTCGCATCTTCCATGATCCTGCTTTTCCGTGTGAATATAAAGTCGATCGCGATAGTTTGCTTTTCGGTGATAGCCGGGGCGCCGCTTATCTGGACCCAGCTCAAGGAATACCAGCAGATGCGGATCATTTCTTTTTTGAAACCCGAGATGG
Organism: Desulfatiglandaceae bacterium; assembly: GCA_046498185.1. Classification (GTDB taxonomy): domain Bacteria; phylum Desulfobacterota; class DSM-4660; order Desulfatiglandales; family Desulfatiglandaceae; genus CAYXDR01. Next base: position 50,393 of record JAWOBE010000039.1, read on the forward strand.
ACCCTTTAGGCTCAGGATACCACATAGCACAGTCGAAAATCGCCATTGGCTCAGGTCAATTCCTGGGAAAGGGTTTTTTGAAAGGGACACAGACGCGCCTTCATTTCCTGCCCGAACAACACACTGACTTTGCATTCTCGGTGCTGGGAGAAGAGTGGGGCTTCCTGGGTTCTTTGGTCCTGTTGATTCTTTTTTTGATGCTGGTTCTCTGGGGGCTTGCAATCGCTCGAAATTCGAAGGACAAGTTCGGCGCTATGATGGCCGTTGGGATAGTTGCGATCGTATTTTGGCAGGTAGCGATCAATGTCGGTATGGTGACAGGGCTTTTGCCGGTTGTCGGAATTCCTCTCATATTCATAAGTTACGGAGGATCCTCCATGGTTACAACGATGGCTGCCCTGGGTCTGCTTATGAACATAAGCATGAGGCGATTCATGTTCCAGTGACAGGTTGCTCTTCTCTTCCAGCGCCCTTTAGAGCCCCAGCTCATCGTCTATTCCCTGCATGGCTTGCAGAGATAAAACGATAAATTCATCAAGCGGAATCCCGATTTTTTCGCATTCGGTTATTATGTCCCGGTTGACGCTGGCCGCGAATGCTTTTTCTTTCATCCGTTTTCGGACTGATTTTGGTTTTACGCTTTTGATCTTTTTGTCCGGGTATACCAATGTGGTTGCTATGATTAAGCCGGTCAGGGTTTCTCCTGCAGCCAGAGCATGGTGCAAAGGCTCGGTGCGGGAGCGGCCGTGGGCCTGCTCGTTATGGAGCACTATGGCGGTGACGATGTCTTCATCTACGCCCAGCCCTTGCAATATTTTCGCGGTTTCAAGGCCGTGAACCGAAAGATCCGCGTCGACGATTTCAACGTCTAGATCATGAAGGAGGCCCGCCAGGCCCCATTTTTCAGGATCATGACCGAGATGCGATGCCACCGAGCGCAGGACGGCTTCGCTCGCCAAACAGTGCTTTATCATGTTGGGGTTTTTAATATGGGTATGCACAAGTTCAAGCGCCTTATCGCGCGTGATTCCGTAATTCAATGTCTCCTCCTGTTATAATCTTGGTGCGTTCGCAAAAGGTTGATCCGTTGGGCTCTGCTTTTTGGCTCCAGTAAACTTGTTACACAAATAGAGCCACCAGCGCAATAGGAAAATACGAGTCATGCCGATTCATGAATGGAAAAACGGCATGTGTTAAAATAGGCTTTTCCAACAAGAAACTTTTGATCAAGGCTTTTCTTTTTCTTGACTGGCAATAATAAAAATACTATTTATAATAGATAAAAAAGAAGCCTGTTATCTGTTCTAATGTCGTGATGTTGTTGTATCTAAACTTCCCTCGAATACGGCCACCTCAAGTTCAAGGCGTTTTGGTATACCACAGGATCTGGATTTGTGCGGTTTCTACCTGAATTTTAAACAAATTCTAAAAAGGGGGTGCGCACATGGAAGGAAAAATCCTGGAACATGTTGATTTTTTTAGAGGAATTGCGCCTGACACTTTGGATGTAATCGCCAGGGCGGCGACTACAAGGGACTACCCGCCTAACACCTTGATTTTCACCCAAAATGAAGAACCTCATTCTCTTTTCGGGTTGCTGGATGGAGTCGTGGAGCTTTCCCTTCTTTTTACTGAGCGAGTATTTAAAACCAATGAATTGCGTTACGAAGAGGCTATTCGGTCGGGATTCGAGGAAAGTGAAATCCAAATCGTGGTCGATGAAATAAATCCCGGAGAGATATTCGGATGGTCTGCGCTGGCAGGGATTGAAAAGCGGACTGCCACTGCCAGATCGGTGCAAGAAGTGCAGGCATTTGAGCTTCCTGCGGCTCAGTTGCGGAACCTGTTCGTCGATGATCCAGCGCTCGGACTGACGCTTATGGAGCGCCTCAATAAGGTTATCGCCAGCAGGCTTGACGAACGGACCCAACGTCTCGTGGGATGCTGGACCGAGGCCTTTGGTACCTCTAAAATCTGACGATCCCCTACAGTCCCAGCTACTATAATTAGAGCCCATCCGGTATTGCCGGATGGGCATCCAATTAGAAAGTTTTGCTTCGCAATTCTTTTCCGGCGAGAGGGTTGTAAAGCTTTACGATCGCCACTTTCATACAGTCGAGCGATTCGGATGTTAAAATCATGTCGAAAAGCGTTTTTTGCGCATCATCTGGGAGTACGCATGCGTCGTTTTCGTCGAATTTAAGGTCCGTGAAGCCTTTTATAAGCTTCCTGTATTCTTTATCTCCTACTGGGACCTTTACGGCTTTTTTTCCTTCGACTTCAAAAATTTCATCTTCCAAGCCGACTTCTTTGATCTTCTTTTCCTGTTCGGCATCCAAAAAGAGATTAACGAAATGCTGGGCCATATATCTCACCTCCATGTTTTTTTGTCGTGAAGCCACCCGACAGGGCGATCATTTGGTGAATCGCTGATTTTATAGTATATGAAAATTTTATTGTCAATAGAGGGGGGAATTTTACGGGAAATTGAAAAGTCGGAAAGTGGAGTTTTTTATTGGTTTACAATACGAATATCTATTAAATAACTTTTATATTTTCGCACGATGATCGATCTTTTGCCAAAGAGACCAGCCGAAAGATTTTTTTGACACAAGAGCGTTACTGTGTTAAGCGGTATCGTCCTGTTAAAATACTATCCTGGAGGTTCATCTATGTTTCAAATTTTGAAGCGTCAGGAAATGGCCCAAGGCACGGTGGTTTTAAATGAGATCAGTGCACCGAGAATCGCCGCTAAGGCAAGGCCCGGGCAATTCGTTATCCTGAAGGCTAATGAGACCGGGGAACGGGTCCCGCTGACAATGGCTGACACGGATCCGAAAAATGGCACAATAACAATTATATACCAGGTTGTGGGGAAATCGACCGCACTTTTCAAATCGTTGCAGGTAGGGGATGGGTTTCAGGATATCATTGGGCCTCTCGGCCAACCGACCCATCTTGAAAAGCTTGGAAAGGTCGCCTGCGTCGGTGGAGGGACCGGAGTCGCGGTTTTGCACCCGATCACCCGGGGGCTTAAGGAGGCAGGGAACCATGTTTATGCGATTATCGGAGCGCGTAACAAGGACCTGCTGATCCTTGAGGACAAAATGGAGGCTGCAAGCCACGAACTTGAGGTTTGCACCGACGATGGGTCTTACGGACGACATGGTTTCGTAACCGAGGCATTGAAGGATTTGCTGGAAAAGGAGGATATTAAACTTGTTGTCGGTATTGGGCCTGTACCAATGATGAAATTCGTATGCAAGCTCACCGAACAATACGGGGTTAAGACGCTTGTCAGTTTGAATGCGATCATGGTTGACGGAACCGGCATGTGTGGATGTTGCCGGGTCAGTGTGGGTGGAAAAATCAAGTTCGCGTGTGTTGATGGCCCTGAATTCGACGGTCACAAGGTCGATTTCAATGAACTGGCACAGCGTCTCGAAGCCTATAAGGAGCAGGAAAAGACCTCTTACGAGAATTTTCTCATGGAAAAAAAGGCGGGTTGACAGGGGTGCAAGATATAAAAGTTGGAGGATAACATGTCGGAGAAATCCAAGGAGTCGGAAAAGATCCCCAGGCAATTGATGCCGGAGCAGAAACCGGAAGTTCGCAAGCGGAATTTTGACGAAGTCCCGGTGGGTTTTACAAAAGAGATGGCCCTCAAAGAGGCTCAGCGGTGTTTGCAATGCAAGAAGCCTTCCTGCGTGGAAGGATGTCCGGTTTCCGTTGATATCCCGGGTTTTATCAAGCTGATCAGGGAAGAAAAGTTTACGGAAGCTATCAGGCACGTGTGGGAAAGGAACAGCCTTCCGGCTGTCTGCGGCCGTGTCTGTCCCCAGGAAATCCAGTGTGAAGGAAAGTGTATACTGGGTAAAAAGGATAAACCTGTGGCCATCGGAAGTCTGGAACGCTTTGTTGCTGATCTTGAGAGGGAACAGGGCACCGGCCAACTACCGCCGAAGGCGAAATCCACTGGTAAACGAGTGGCGGTTGTTGGATGCGGTCCGTCGGGGCTTACTGTGGCGGGGGATCTGATTTTGAAGGGGCACGATGTGACTATCTTCGAGGCCTTTCATAAACCTGGGGGGGTTCTTGTTTACGGAATTCCGGAGTTCCGTCTGCCCAAGGAAATCGTTTATTCCGAGGTCAATTTCCTGGAGCGCCTGGGGGTGAAGGTTGAGTGCGATGTCGTCGTCGGCCGCACCGTAAGCGTAGATGAGCTGCTGGAGGAAGAGGGGTTTGATGCAGTATATGTCGGAGTGGGTGCCGGCCTTCCCCGGTTTTTAAATATACCCGGTGAAAACCTTATCGGAGTTTATTCGGCGAACGAATATTTGACACGGGCCAATCTGATGAAGGCTTATCTTTTCCCGGAATATGACACGCCGATTGTGTTGGGCAAGGATGTGGCGGTTTTTGGAGCCGGGAACGTGGCGATGGATTCGGCGCGCACCGCCATGAGGCTTGGAGCGGACCGTGTGCGCATTGTTTACCGGAGGTCCAGAGAGGAGATGCCGGCACGGGGGGAGGAGATCCATCATGCAGAAGAAGAAGGCATTGAATTTCATCTACTAACAGCACCGACCCGCTTTTTGGGCGACGATCGTGGAAGAATAAAAGGGATCGATTGCCTTGAAATGGAACTGGGGGAACCGGATGAATCGGGCCGAAGACGCCCGGTTCCCAAAGAGGGCTCCGACTTCAGGCTTGAATGCGACCTGGCGGTGATCGCCGTGGGGGCCGCGGCCAATCCTTTGCTTACACAGTCAACTGCGGGATTGAACTTGACTAAGTGGGGGTACATTATTGCAGATCCCGAGACCGGGAAAACTTTCAAGAAAGGCGTTTGGGCCGGGGGGGACATTGTCACCGGTCAGGCTACGGTGATTCTTGCAATGGGAGCCGGACGCATGGCTTCAAATTCGATTCACAAATATTTGACCTGGGGCTGGTAAGGCCTGGAGGCAGATTTTTTGGGCGAAAAGGGAGGCTTTGAGGCCTCCCTTTTCGCCTTAGATTTCCCCATAAAACCCTTTTCTTCCGATGAATCTCCTGCATCGAACTCCCGTCTCTGCTTTTATTCTTCTTGAGGTAAGTCATTGTCAGGGAAGCGAAAGCCAAACGGTTGTCGTTTTCGTAATCGATATTCCCTCGGCGCCGGTATAGGCGCCGGGGTCGGCTGTTTTTGTTGCGGGAGGTTATATGCTGTGTTATCTTTATATTCTTCAGCCTTGAGTTAATTGAGGGAAGGCCCTCGGGGCTGGCTCAGAGGATTATCGGCCTGAGTTATTGATGGGAAAATAAGCATCGCATGTTGGATGCAGAAAGGGTTACCGGAGCGGGCCACGGCGGAGTTTTCGTGAATCGTGGTTTGCCGGTGGAAAATAGTGTGAAAGCCGGACTGACCGAGGATGTTCAACGTGTAACCGCACGTTTGTCTTTTCCTGATCATCAACTCGTGGCGGCGCTGTGCGGGCGGCATAACGAGCACCTTAAGGTGATTGAGCGGAAAATTGGTGTCACCGTCCATATGAGAGGCAACGAAATGACCCTCGGTGGCGGTGATTGGGAGGTGGAGCTTGCCGAAAAAGTGCTCCACCAGGTTTATGATCTTTTGAAAGAAGGCTATCCATTATATATTAGTGATATAGATTACGCTATAAGAGTTGTAAGTAGTGGAAAATCTATTTCATTACGAGAAATATTTTTAGATAAAGTTTTTATCTCTTCGAAAAAGAAGGTTATAACCCCGAAAACGATAAATCAAAAAAACTACATCGATAGTATCCGTAAATATGACATGGTGTTCGGTATAGGTCCGGCCGGAACCGGTAAGACATACCTGGCAATGGCGATGGGTATATCGGCTCTCCTAAAGAAGCAGGTACACAGGGTTGTCCTCGCCAGGCCGGCCGTCGAGGCCGGCGAAAGGCTCGGATTTCTTCCTGGCGACCTTTACGAAAAAGTTAATCCTTACCTTCGTCCTCTTTATGATGCCCTTCACGATATGATGGATTTCGAGGGAGCTTCTAGACTTATAGAGCAGGGCGTGATCGAGGTGGCTCCTCTTGCATTCATGCGGGGGAGAACCTTGAACGGAGCCTTTGTCATCCTTGACGAGGCTCAAAACGCCACCTCAGAGCAGATGAAGATGTTTCTCACCCGCCTTGGCTTTGATTCAAAGGCTGTAATAACCGGGGATGTAACTCAGACGGATCTACCCGAAGGGAAAAAATCCGGGCTGATCGAGGCGAGCAGAATCCTTCGGGGCATAGAGGAAATCGGTTTCGTAAATTTTTCTCGTGACGATGTCATACGGCACCCGCTGGTGCAGGAGATCATTGACGCGTATGAGAGTCTGGAAGCTGGAGGCGGCGTTTCAAGCCGGGCGGGGCAATGATTATTCAGGTCGGCGTATGTTGCCGTATTTCGGAATAAGCTATGGGAAAAATCGAACGTAAAATCAACGGAAGCTCTAATAAGAGGAGAATGCGGTTTTTTGGAACCGATAGAGAAGGGCGGCATTCCGCGCAGAGAACACCTGAAAAACAACGGCGCTGGTGGAGCTCTGAAGCCCAGAGATGCTATATCCTTCTGGGTTTCAGCATTATCGCTTCTGTGCTTCTTTACCCTGATTTTACGCCGTCTCCTCAGGTTTATCGTCCCGGGGACGTTGCCGACAGAGATATCAAAGCCGTACAGGACTTCCTGGTAGAAAACGAGGAATTAACCGAAAAGGGCAGGCGGCAGGCGGTCAAGGCTCTACTGCCTGTATATGATTTCGATCCAACCGGTGGGAATATCCGTGATCGTGTTAAGAGCGCTTTTGAAACAGGCAGGTCCAGCTTATCTATCGGGGGTTCTTCTCAAGAACATCAGGAAGGAGAAATTTCTCGGAAGAAAGACACTGTAAAGCCAGCCGGGGATTCGACCGAGGAAGATTCCACAGGATTTTTCGAGAAGCTCGGAATGACCCCCGACCCCAGTCTCTACGAACTCCTTGTCAACACTGGTTTCGATCCACGAATCGAGAAATCTTTGATTGAACAGATCGGTGAGCTCTTTAAGCAGGGTGTCGTCGGTAATGAAGAACTGCTAATGAACCATGCCGAAAACGGGATTGTCCAGCACGATATCACAAACGAAAAGGATGTGGTGGTAACCGATGTGGACAGGTTCCTGGATATGGCTTCGGCTGTTCGTCTGATTTCGTCTTTCGAGCAGAAAGAGTGGCGTGCCCTTGACGACCAATCCCTTAAAGCCGCGTCTGAGCTTGCCAAGGCTCTTTTACGGCCGAATTTGACCTTTAACAAAAGGGAGACTCAGCTGCGTAAAGACAATGCCTATCAATCGGTGAAGCCTTTTTATTTTAAGGTAAAAAAAGGCGAGATGCTGCTCAGAGAAGGAGAGAGGATAACCAGTGAACACCTTGCAAAGCTGGAAACCCAGGAAAATCTTTTGAAATCAAAGGGGTTGTGTGGAAGGGCTCCCGCGATGGCCGCTTTCATCGGCTTTCTTATGATAAGCCTGTATCTTACCGGATTGATGAACCCCAAAAACAGTCGTATTAATTTGAGAGATTTGTTGTTTAACTCTTTTGCCTGTCTCGGGGTGCTTTTGGTGGTTATCGCCGGTAATTTGGTCTCCGAAGAAGTTTCCAGGGGGTTTGGGTTTTTCACCGCTACAGCGCTTCTATTCGCTCTTCCGGTGGCCGGCGGGGCCATGCTGGTGTCTATTTTTCATGGAATGCGGGTTGCCGGTGTTTTTTCGCTGGTAATGGCCGTTCTCGCATCGTTGGCTGTTGGAGGACAGGTAGAATTTTTCCTTTATTATTTTATAACATCCTTGGTGGCTGGGCATGGAGTCGTGAATTGTAAAGAGAGAGGGGTGCTCATCAAGGCCTCGCTTAAAACGGCCGCTGTTGGCTTGGCGCTTTCACTTGCCGTCCAGACACTTCATGGATCGTTTTATTCCTTGGAAACGATTGTCGCAGGTGTCGCCGCTGTCAGCGGTGGATTGCTTGCCGGAGTGATTGCCACAGGTCTCCTGCCCCTTGTGGAAATGACCTTCGGATATACTACCGATATAAAACTCCTCGAGCTGGCTAATCTTGATCAGGCCCTGTTGAGGGAACAAATGGTTCAGGCACCAGGCACCTACCATCATAGTGTGATAGTAAGCAATATGGTGGAAGCGTCGGCTAAAGCTGTTGGTGCAAATCCTTTGCTTGCAAAAGTTGCAGCTTATTACCATGATATTGGAAAAATAAAGAAGCCATTGTATTTTATAGAAAACCAAATTCATTGTGAAAATAAACATGAAAAACTTGCTCCATCAATGAGTAGCCTAATCCTTATTTCTCATGTTAAAGATGGAGTTGAAATGGCGAGAAAAAATAAATTAGGCAAAGAAATAATAGATATAATCCAGCAGCACCACGGAACAAGTATAATAAGTTATTTTTATGAAAAAGCAAAAGAACAGGCACAGAAGAAAGGTGGGAAGTCCTCGCTTGTAAAAGAACAGGATTTCAGGTACCCGGGGCCGAAGCCGCAGACGAAAGAAGCGGGGCTCGTAATGCTGGCCGATATGGTGGAGGCAGCTTCCAGGTCGTTGGCGGATCCCAATCCAGCCAGAATACAGGGGATGTTGCAGAAAATTATCAAAAAGGTTTTTTCCGACGGCCAGCTCGATGAATGTGAACTTACCTTGAAAGACCTGAATGAAATAGCAAAGAGCTTCAGCAAGACATTGAGCGGGATTTTCCACCACCGGGTGGATTATCCTGAAAACACCGGGCGCATGACGTCCGGAAGGAAAGCTGGTAATGGAAATTCAGATCATCACCCGCAGGCGGATGCGCGGAATAAGAAAGAGGGAGATACGGGCGAGGCTGGCGAAAGTCTTAAAAGACTTGGGTTGTAAAGACAAGGAATTAAGTGTGGTTCTAGCGGACGACGCCTGGATCTCCGAGCTAAACGCGCGTTACCGGGGCAAAAGTGGCACAACCAATGTGCTCTCGTTTCCCCAGAAAGACGACGCTATTCCCTCCTTTGCCGGTGATATGCTCGGAGATATCGTGGTTTCTGTTGAAACCGCGGCGAGGGAGGCGGAGATAGAGGGCTGCAGCCTCGAGTCGCGGGTGCAGCGTCTCCTTTGCCATGGTTTGCTGCATCTACTGGGCTATGAGCATGAAGGATCGGAAGCGGAGGCCGCCCTTTTCTTCGAAATTGAGGAGCGTCTTGCCGGTCTCTAAAGAGTCGGTCCGAAAGGAAAGTCCCGCTAAAAACCGGACTGATTGGCTTGTTTTTGGTCGAACGGCGGGAAAAGAAGAACATGATTTACGGAATAGGTATCGATCTCGTTAGAATCGCCAGGATAGACCGTGTTCTAAAGAAATGGGGCGATCGTTTCGTCTGCCGTGTCTTTACCATCTCTGAGGTTGTCGAATGTAAGTCGCGACCGAAGCCGGCGGCGGCCTTTGCTTTACGTTTTGCGGCCAAGGAAGCTTTTTCAAAGGCCGTGGGAACCGGAATGAGACTTGGCGTGGCATGGCGGGATATCGAAACGATTTCGACGCCTGGTGGCAGACCGGAATTGAGGCTGCACGGGAAGGCAGGCCGTCTTTGCTTGAAACTTGGGATATCGGGTGTTCACTTATCCCTTTCCGATGAGGGTGCCTACGGGTCGGCGATGGTTGTGCTCGAATCAGGTTCGAAGCGGGAGCCGGTGCATTGATGGGGTATTGCAGGCTTGAAATTCTCTCACGATCTGATGACGATACGGTCCTGTTTGGAAAGCGATTGGGCTCTTTGCTTATCGCCGGCGATGTCGTGGCTCTGGCAGGGGAACCTGGAAGCGGGAAAACCTGGCTCACAAAAGGCATAGCCTCAGGGCTCGGTGTAGGGCCGGGAATCATCGTCACCAGCCCATCGTTCTCGTTGATAAATGAATACGAGGGCCGATGTCTACTTTATCATATGGACGTATATCGACTCGGTACGCTTGATGAATTTCTTGACAGCGGGCTGGAAGAGTATTTTTACCGGGATGCGGTTGTTGTTCTGGAATGGGCCAACCGATGGCCGGAATTGCTTTCAAGGGACAGCCTGATTGTCGAGATTTTAATTCTGGCGGAATGTTCGCGGAGAATCGTTTTATCCGGGCATGGGGAAAGGCCCCGAAAATTGGTTGAGATGCTGAAACAGAAGCCGGACAAGGAGTTGGAATGGCGTTAATTGTACAGAAATACGGCGGAACTTCGGTCGCTGATATCGAACGCATCAAAGCCGTATCCGACAGGATAATCGACTCCAGGGCCAAGGGGTACAAAGTGGTGGTTGTCGTGTCGGCTATGGCCGGGCAGACCGATGACCTTATATCATGCGCAAAAAGCGCTGTAGCCGAGCCTGATGCAAGAGAGCTGGATGTGTTGATGGTCACCGGGGAGCAGCGTTCGGCGGCTTTATTGAGCATGGTGCTTAAAAGTAAAGGCGTGGATGCCTGTTCGTTGATGGGTCACCAGGTGGCGGTGCGTACTGATTCGGCTTTTGGAAGTGCCAGAATACTTTCAATTGACAGCGTTCGTATCATTAAAGAGCTGGAACAGGATCGGGTAGTTGTCGTGGCGGGATTTCAGGGAATAGACGACGATAACAATGTCACCACATTAGGCAGGGGTGGCTCCGATACAACCGCGGTGGCTCTTGCGGCTGTTTTGAACGCCGAGGTTTGCGAGATATATACCGACGTGGAGGGGGTTTTCAGCACGGATCCCAATTTATGTGCCAAGGCGAGAAAACTGTCGAGGATTTCGTATGACGAAATGTTGGAGCTTGCCAGTCTGGGCGCCAAGGTTCTCGAGATAAGGGCCGTGGAATCCGCGAAGATTTACAATGTGGAGGTCCATGTTCGGTCCAGTTTTACATATCAGGAGGGTACGATGGTCGTTGCCGAAACCAGGGATATGGAAAAGGTGCTGGTATCCGGGGTTACATATGATAGGAACGCGGCCCGGATCACCGTAAAAAAGGTGCCCGACAGGCCCGGCATATCAAGCAGGCTGTTCAAGCCCGTGAGCGATGCCGGAATCGTAGTCGATGTAATTGTGCAAAATACGAATGAAGATGGATATACCGATCTTACATTCACCGTCACAAAGCCGGATTTCCAGAAGGCGATGAAGCTGGTCGGCGAAGTAGCCGGGGAAATCGGAGCCGAGAAAGTCATGGGTGATTTGGACATCGCCAAAGTGTCCATCGTTGGTGCTGGTATGAGGAGCCATGCAGGGGTGGCACAGAAGATGTTTCAGGCCTTGGCGGATGAGAACGTCAACATCATGATGATAAGTACCTCGGAGATAAAGGTGTCCTGCGTCATCGAAGAAAAATACACCGAATTGGCGGTGAGGGTTTTGCACAGGGCTTTCGACCTCGAGGCGAACGATAAGAAATGACAGCGCAGGGAGTTGTGGCTCCATGAATGTTCTCGGCATAGATACTTCCTGCGACGATACATCCGCCGGGGTCGTCGCGGGTGGTCGGCATGTACTTTCAAATGTTGTTCACTCCCAGATAAGCCTTCACAGCAGACACGGGGGTGTCGTCCCGGAGCTGGCGTCCAGGGCGCATGTGCGGAATATCATGCCGGTTGTACGGGAAGCGGTTTCCCGGGCCGGGTTGACTCTTGAACAAGTGGACGCGGTGGCGGTGACGGTTGGCCCCGGGTTGGTCGGCTCCCTTCTTGTGGGGTTGTATTATGCGAAGGCTCTTTCAAGCGTCCTGAAAATACCGCTTGCGGCCGTCAATCATTTGGAAGGACATATTTTATCAGTGTTTCTGGAACCCGAAATCCCGTCTTTCCCATTTGTTTGCCTCACGGTTTCCGGAGGCCATACCAGCATTTACCACGTCAAAGGGTACGGCGATTACGTCCATGTGGGCCAAACCTTGGACGATGCCGCTGGGGAAGCTTATGACAAGGTGGCTAAAATTTTGGGTCTGGGTTATCCCGGCGGACCCATAATAGAGCGAATTGCACAATCGGGCAGACGTGATGCCGTGTGTTTTCCCCGTGCATATTTGTCTCCAGAATCCCTGGACTTCAGTTTCAGCGGGTTGAAGACTTCCGTATCACTGTACGTGAAAAAATGGCATCAGGAGCCTGCAGCGGCGGTAAAAACTTCGGTTGCCGATATCGCTGCGTCTTTTGAAGAGGCGGTAATAGACGTCCTGGTTCGAAAAGTGTTCAAGGCTCAGGATCTGGTGGGAGCCGGGGCCGTTGTAATCGCCGGCGGCGTCGCCTGCAACGGGCGGCTCCGGTCGGTGGCGTCCGCCGAAGCTGAAAGACGTGGAATCCGGCTCTATCATCCCAGGCCTGTATACTGCACAGACAACGGAGCGATGATAGCCGCGGCGGGCTATCACCACCTTATAAACGGCAATACCGTCGACAGCTCGGTCGATGTGCGTTCACGGTATCCAATATCCGAGATTTAGAGCTGGAGGACTTCCTTACATACAACATGATTCCAGTGGGAGAACGAAAGTCATGGTTATTTTATCTAAGACGCCGGCTACGGTATTTTTATCTGCGCCTGATCGCTCTCCGTGGTTCACCCGGTGAACTCGCGCTTGGCATGGCCTTGGGCATTTTTGTCGGCATGATGCCGATAATGCCTTTTCAAATCGCCGTTGCAATTTCACTGGCTTTATTGTTCAGGGCCAGCAAGATCACGGCTGCAGTGGGCACATGGATAAGCAATCCTGCGACATGGTATGTTGTTTATTACTATGACTATAAACTCGGATCTTCCCTACTCGGTATTTCCCCTGACAGGGCATTTTTTTCTTCGGTGATGAGGGCGCTGGAGTCCGGTGAATCTCCAATCGCGGTCATATCAAAAATAGTGGGTGCAGGCGGTACCGGGTTTACTGCATTTCTGATCGGTGGATCGTTAATCGGTGTTTTGATCGCCATTCCGTCTTATTTCATTTGGCTGGGAGTATTCAGATACATCCGCCTCTGGCGCCGCAACCGCACGAGGATTCGAAAATGACGATATTCAAAGCCCAGAAAAGCCTTGGCCAGCATTTTCTTGTGGACCGAAGGGTTGTCCGGGCTATTATCGAAGGTGCCGGACTGGAACCGTCGGATGTGATTGTGGAAATAGGGCCGGGGCTTGGTGCGCTGACTTTTCAGCTTGCCGGAAAAGTATGTCGTGTCGTGGCGGTGGAGAAGGATTTGCGGGCGTATGCCGAGCTTGAGCGACGTCTTAACCTGATGTCCGTTGAAAATGTCGACCTGGTTCGGGGCGATATCCTGGGTTTTCCGCTGGACTCTGTCGCCGGTCGGTTTTCGGCCAAGGTCACCGTGGTCGGCAATCTTCCTTACAACATATCCAAACCTGTGCTTGAAAAGCTCCTGCGAAGCCATGCGGTTGTCGAGCGAGCGGTTTTGATGTTCCAGGCCGAAGTAGCCGACCGGCTGCTAGCCTCCCCCGGGAGTAAGGCATACGGGGCATTGACGTTGATGGTTCGGTACAGGGCTTCTCCAAGCCTGATGCTGGATGTGTCAAGGGAGTCTTTCCGTCCTAAGCCTAAAGTGGATTCGAAGGTCATCAGTCTTGACTTTTCCTCTCCTTTTTGCAGAAACATGAATGATGAAGCCTGGTTCGATACGGTGGTGCGTGCTGCTTTCTCCCACCGTCGCAAAACTTTGATCAATTCTCTGATGGGTTCGGGTTATAAATGGCCTAGAGAAATGCTGGCGGATATTCTGGCCGATTGTGGAATCGACGCTTCCAGAAGGGCGGAAACTCTGAGCATGGATGAATTTTTACACCTGAGCGCCCGGATGGATACGGCTTTTCCCCGATGAATCCGATGCATCGGAATCCGCGTCCCGCTGGGAGGAGCCGTCTCTGCGATTGACAAAATTATATCAAGGTGTTACCGATCAAACAGTTTCACGATTGATGGAACCGTAATAAGTACCATCCCCGGCTTATCGGCGTCGGGGTCGGGATCGGTATCGGGGTCGAAAAGGTCGCCGGTCAACTTCCGATACCGATAGCGCCCCCGACCCCGAGGGACATCGTTGTTTTAAGTTTTTACGATCGCATCACGATTGAACAGAGGGTAGTTTATGAGGATAATTGAATCAGTCTCCGATATGCAGTCTGTTGCGGACGAATTTCGGGCATCGGATCGGAAAATCGGTTTAGTGCCGACTATGGGCTATTTTCATGAAGGTCATCTCGAATTGATGCGTACAGCCGCAAAACAGACGGATGTGGTGGTCGCCAGCATTTTCGTCAATCCCACCCAGTTCGGACCGGGTGAGGATCTCGGCCGGTATCCGCGTGATTTTGACGGCGATGTGCGAAAAGCAGGAAGCGCCGGCGTGGAAGTGATATTTGCACCTACTGTGGAGGAGATGTATCCCTCCGGATTTCAGACCAGAGTCCGCGTTGAAAAGGTTACGAAGCATCTTTGCGGGCTTTCCCGTCCGGTTCATTTTGAAGGTGTAACAACCGTGGTGTGCAAATTATTCAACTGCGTTAAACCGGATGCGGCTGTTTTCGGAGAAAAGGATTTCCAGCAGCTTGTGGTAATCGAGCGGATGGTTACCGATTTGAACATGGATATCCGAATACTCGGAGTTCCTGTTCAACGGGAACTCGACGGTCTTGCGATGAGTTCTCGAAATGCCTACCTAAACGGGGATGAACGACGCTCCGCGCTCAGTCTTTTTAAATCCCTGGAGCTGGCAAAACGTCTCTATAACGGCGGTGAAAGGAATGCAGAAATTATAAGGGATGCAGTGCTCGACTTGATTTCTTCCCATCCGTTTACTTTGGTGGATTATGTTGAGTTGTGCGACCCGGTTTCGCTGGAAGAGGTGAAAGTGCTGGAAGGGAAGACGCTGCTGGCCCTAGCTGTAAACGTAGGTCGAACAAGACTCATCGACAACTGTATCTTGGGTCGATAACTGGTTTCCATCCGGCTGTAGAAGCATCGAAATTATTCGAGCTGTTTACAAGGCGTTCGGTCATGAGAGGTGGGGGTTTAGAAAAGGGGAAAAAACCGTTGCAACCGCCACAGGGTTTGCTGGATGCAGTCAGCCGCTTCAGGGCATGTGGAAGTTTCGGGAAAGATACCTTTCATGTGACTCAGCTTAAAGGCGACGGATCATCACGGTGCTTTTTCAGGATCAATTTGAGAAATTCTCCGGATTCCTTCGTCGTCATGTGGAATCCTCCGGTCGACAACGCAGCTTTGCGGGAGAATTCAGCCTATGACCGAATCGGCAGGCATCTGAAGGGGCGGGGCGTACCTGTGCCTCAGATTCATCATGTTGATCATCAAAATGGATGCATAATCCTGGAGGACCTGGGGGATGTAAGCCTTCAGGAATATCTGGCTCGGCTGGACGATCCCTTCCCTGTATTGGAAAAGGTGCTGGAGGTTTTGTTTCATCTGCAGCACGAAGGGGCGGAAGGCTTCGATCCTCGATGGTGCTGTCAAACGCCGGTTTACGACCGCACCGTAATGATTCTGCTGGAGTCATATTACTTCAGAGAGGCTTTTTTGCGCCGGTATATCGGTATGACGGGGGATCTCGGGCGCCTGGAGCGTTGTTTTCTGCATTGTGCCGAGGTAATATCGGGTTGCCGGAGTTCTTGTCTTCTTCACAGGGATTTTCAATCCAGGAACATGATGGTGTCAAACGGGCGAATTCGTATAATCGACTGGCAGGGTGCCAGGATAGGCCCTCCAGGTTACGATCTGGCTTCCCTGGTGATAGACCCGTATATGGATTTAAGTGATGTTCACAGGGTTTTTTTGATAAAAAGCTATCTTGCGATGTTTCGTGAGAGGTTTACTTCCGAGGCTGAGAATTTCCAGGTAATTTATCCGTATCTCGCACTCCAGAGAAACATGCAGATTCTCGGGGCTTTCGCCCACTTGAGTCTCGCGAAAGGGAAAAAAGAATTCCAAGCCTATATCCCACCGGCAGTCAAACGGATGAAGGCCCAGCTTGAAGAAATGCCGGATGCGGCTTTGTCCCCGTTAAAGGAAATCGCTGCGGAAGTCGAGGCGTTCCTAGGCCTTGAAACTTCAAAAAACGAAATTGACACCAACCTTCGCGGCCAATAAGATAGCAGCATGTATTAATTTTGTTGAGCAAGGCTCCCGCCTGTATCCGGGTTCCCACAGCATGGAGGTATAAAATGGAAGACTGTGTTTTCTGTAAAATTGTCAGCGGAGAAGTGCCCTGCTTCAAGATATTCGAAGACGAGCGCGTATTGGGTTTCGCGGACATTAATCCTATTGCCAGGGGCCACTGTCTTGTGATTCCCAAGGCCCACGCGGAAAACCTGCTGGAAATCAGTACAGATGATCTGTTCGCCGTTCACCGGGCTGCAAAGGATATTTCTTTTGGCATCAAGGAGGCTCTCGGCGCGGGGGGCATAGCCTGCGTTCAGCTTAACGGCCGGCTTGTAAACCAAGTGGTGATGCACTATCATCTTCATTTGATCCCGAGGGTTGAGGGAGACCCCCCGTTGCCTGTGAGCGAGTGGGAGCCCGGGAAGGTAGATTTCGATGAAATTGAAAAAACCGCGCGGCGAATCTCCTCTGCGGTAAGGCCGCAATAAAAAAAGTAAAAAGGTCGGCTGTTTGATGAAAACTCTATTCATCTACAAGTTCAACGTTCCAGTAGAGATAGTCTCTCCAAGAGCTGGGCATATCCCTGAGGCCGACTGTTATCCGCAAAAATGGCAACCAGGCGGGTCGTGCCGGTTCACGAATCAATTTCATCCGGGCTTCAGGAGGGGTGCGCCCTCCCTTGGCGCTGTTGCATTTGACACAGCAGGTCACTATGTTGGACCACACGGTTCTTCCGCCGCGTGACTTGGGTATGACATGGTCGTATGTCAATTCTTCGGGGGGTAATTTCCGGCCGCAGTACTGGCATATGTATTTGTCTCTGATGTAAATATTCTGTCTGGAGAATTTTACAGGCATCTTAGGGCGTTTAACAAGCCGAAGAAGCCTGACGACCGCGGGCAGTTTAATCGAAAAACTCACGGAGTGAATCTCCTTGGAATACTCCTCCAGCACTTCGACTTTGCCCATGATGAGCAAAGTAACTGCACGTTTCCAGTCGATTACCTTGAGGGGTTCGTAGGTGACATTGAGTAACAGGACGTTTTCCATCGATGTTCCTCCACCCGCCGTGAAATATCCGAGCCGCGGAATTACAGCCCCATACCTTACAGCGGGCGCAATGCCGGGCGTTTTCGGAAAGGAGCCCGGAAAAAGAGACAACGAAATCAGCCGGCCGGCAAGGTCCCTGGATATTGCTACGAGTAAAACACTGCACGTATGACCGGATTATCGGGCTACGGGCTTCATAAACTATGAAACCGATCGAAAATTACCTCAATAGTGGGAAAAATACAATCAGAAAATCAATGCGACCGCCTGTTACAGACAAAGGTTAAAAATGTTCGGGTTTCGAGGCTTTTAGTCCAACATAGAAACCCTGGCCCTTTGGGCCAGGTCAGAGTTCAGTGGCTTTGCCTTCTGAACGACTCATTTGTTACAACCGAGGCCGAGTTGTCCCCACAACCAAGCCAAGGAGTAACAGATGAGCCGATTTCGCAAGTTAGCACAAACGATATGGTTCTGTCAGTATCACATTGTATGGGTTCCCAAGTACCGTTTCAGGGTACTTACAGGACAAGTAGCTGAAGAAGTTGAAACTTGTATCAGAGCGTTTTCGGAGCAACAGGGCTGTGAGGTGGTGGAATTGAATGTGCAAGCTGATCATGTCCATCTCTTAACCCTTGTACCGCCGAAAGTATCGATTTCGGGTTACGTTGGTACATTGAAAGGTCGAACGGCGATTCGAGTATTCAACCGATTTCGCAAATTGAAAGAAAAACCCTATTGGGGGAATCATTTCTGGGCCAGAGGTTACTGTGTAGATACGGTTGGTCTGGATGAAGAAATGATTCGTAAATACATAAAGTACCAAGAGGCTAAAGAGAAGCAGTCGGAAACACCGAAACATTAAGGTCAAACCAGGGGACAGCTCATCTTTGCCTCCTCAGGAGGCAAAGCAATTTA
>JAWOBE010000176.1:0-24016 GCA_046498185.1 Desulfatiglandaceae bacterium
CCGATCCACGAAATCTCGGCATAGAAGACGAAGACGGCGCGCTGCAAACCATCGAGGAGACCTATCGAAAAGGGCTGGAGCAAAAGCAGGCCGAAGATATGGCTGAAACTAAAAAATGGATGGATGAAGGGGACTATTACGAAGATTTTGAAAACAAGAGTAAAAGTGTCCAAATAGGTGTCAATATTTCAAATATTATATTTGATTTTTTTACAGGAGGCTCAACATCTAAAATAAATAATATCGGACAAAATTCTGCCGTTTTTATTCAAAAAGCTCAAGAATCGTACCAAAAAAATAAATCTCTGGCGCAAGCTTTTGAAGATGCTTCGGTTGAAATGGCGAAAAATGCAGCCAAAATAAATACAGCAAGCAAAATTGCCAAAATACTTAACTCAACACCCAACATAAAAGCCCCTCCGGCGGTTGATCTTGGAACACCTGCTCCAGACCACTCTTTCGGCGCCGGCGGTCCGGCGCCAGCTGATGAATCCGTCTTTGACCTGTAGGAGAGAATTATGAAAATTTCATATAAATGGCCCATTATTTTGCTTTTGGTATTTCTTTCAGCTGGATGCGCCGGTATTGCCCAAAACCTTAAAAGTACATTGACAAACGAGGAGCCGGTTCTTGTGGCCCCGGAACGCACCCCGATGGAACTTCCCGACCACGCGGAACTCGCCCTCGCGGCGCTTCTACAGAAAATGCGCCATGAGACGGTAACGGCTGCCGTGTTCGATTCCAGGGGAAACCACGACGTTCAGGAACCTTTTTCTTACAAGGGATTCGCCGTTGACAACGTGGACATAGCCAAACAAATACTTGTCAAGGAGAACTCCCAAGCGGCCATCATCAACCTTGGAGGGTTTCTCCATTTTCGAGACGAGGCTCCTCGCGGAACGACCGTCGGCTTTGAAATGCATTACAAAGTTTTTAAGAAATCCAACAAGCTGCCGGTTATACTGAAAAGCTACACTTCCAACGTAACCCCGACCTACCCGTTGGTCGCAGCATTTTATATCCCCGCTGAAATTTTCCGGAAAAGCGGCAGCTCCCTGCCAGACTCCTTTCCGGCCTACCTGCGATTCGCTCAGGAAAACGCCATAGACATGAGCGTGGGCGATGTGCAGGAAGGAATCCCCGGCCGCGGTAAACAGAGTCTTATCATTCTTATCTTCTGTTTCGACCGATTGCCACCTGAGGCATTGCTTGACATGACCGTGGACGGTTACAGGCTCACTCCCGTTGTAATGGATTTTGACGGCTGGCGAATCCTGGCAATCGGAGGCAAAGGACGGTTGTTTACCCCTTCCGAACCTTTCTATATAGACGTTTATTATCATAAAAGGGCGACGGCCTTTTTGAGCAGACAGCATATTGCGCGGTTCTCCAGCCTTAAAGAGGACCTGGGCGGGGGTTGGGAAAAAGCACTCCAGCAAGTGAACCGCGGCGCGGGTGGAAATCAGCGGAACCTGACAGCCAAAGGACCAATAGAAAGCGGGCTTCGCTTACTCGACGTACGAAAATACGATGATGCGGTTCGTGTCCAGACCCGGTTACAGGAACTCGGATATTATAGGATGAAAGTGGACGGAGATTTCGGCAAAGGATCGAAAGCCGCCTTGAAAAGCTGGACCAAAGACAGGCTGGGCCGTGAATCAGACGTCCTCACGCCGGAGATCCAAAAAGAACTTTTCAAAGGTACCGGGCGCTGAAAAATTCCATCATAAAGCTCCCGCAGGGTTACGACCCTGCGGGGAATATCAATTAAAGCCGAACCCGGGGTGGCATATTGCTATTTTTATAGGAGCATTCCCGGGCAACACTTTGAAATGGTCTGTCATGCTGATCAATCTTGGCCCTTATATTTCCGACCCGAATTCCGAACACCGAGGTTTACAGGAACAGCGACCTCGTAAACCCGCGGCCAATTCTTCCCTGTGACCCATAGCCTGTTCCCAACAGAATCGTAGGCAATACCGTTCGCTACCTCAGCGCCCCGGAGGCGATCCTCACAGGAAGTGAATCCGGCGACATTTACCCAGCTAAGCACCTCGCCACTTGAAGGATCGATTCGAGCGATATTGTCCTGTTGCCAGATGTTTGCCCAAATTTCTCCATGAATCCATTCCAGTTCATTCAATGAGTAGACAAGCCGCCCGTCATCGCTGACTTCCAGCTCTTTTTTGATTTCAAAGGTTAAGGGATCAATGAATTTCAGGCGACATGTGCCGTCACTCAAGATCAGATGGGAACCATCTGTGGTGAGGCCCCACCCCTCGCCGGAAATGCGAAATTCACCCGATGGTTCCAGGGTTTCCGGATCGTAGATGAAGCCCTCACCCTCACGCCAGGTGACCTGGTACAGACGATTTTCCAGAACCGCAATACCCTCGCCAAAATACTTATCCAGCAACCGACGACATACTAGAACCTCACCGGTAAAAGGATCGACCTTTCGAATCGTGGATGATCCATACAAACCGGTCGACTCGTAGAAAAACCCGCCGTAGAAAAGAAAGCCTTGTGTGAAGGCGCTGCGATCGTGCGGGACATCGGCCGTAATTTTCAAGGAGGGCCCGAACACCGTCTGCGAGGGTGCATCTCCGCATACTCCGAGCAAAACCCCACTAAAGGTGAGCGCCGCGATTATATAATTTTTGAACAACTGTTTGATCTTTCCGGGTCAATTGAAATTTTTCTTTCTGCAATCAATAATTACTTTTATACGCGCCCGCCGTAACAAAGACAACCCGGGGGAATCTGGTTCCCTCTTCCAGATTGGTCTTAAATACTAAATTTCGCAGTGCCCATCCGGCATTTCCAGCTGGGCACTGCTACATAACTAAACCTACCACAAAAAACCAGCATTCATCCAAAGTACCCGAGAAAGAAGGGTTTGTATTTTTAATTTACAAGGATTTTACTAGTTGCTAAATTAGCTTTGTATGAAATCCGGTAAGAACTAAAACCTTAGTCAAAAGGAGCATCCTTCATGAGATACGCGGCTTTGTTTATGTTGTTGTTTCTCCCTGCGGCAGCTTCCGGATCAGGTGCCCCGATCAGCAAGGATTCCACGTACTGCCTGGAATGCCATACTTATTTGAATCCGGGGATCGTAGAGGATTGGAAAAGAAGTCGTATGTCAGGGATAACTCCCGAAGAAGCGATGAAGATTCCGGAAACCTCCCGCCGTGTTTCATTTGACAACATTCCTGAGACATTGAAAAAAACAGTCGTTGGCTGTGCTGAATGCCATTCGCTCAACGCAGAAGGTCGGGCGGACAGCTTTGAACATAACGGGTATGAAATCGTCACTGTGGTTTCTCCCGGGGACTGCGCCGTGTGCCATCCGGTGGAGGCAGATCAGTATCAGGAAAACATAATGTCTCACGCCTACGGAAATCTCGAAAACAATCCTTTGTACCATGACCTGGTTAAAACAATTACAGGAGTCCCCGATTTTGAAAAAATGGGGGGCACACTCGACGACCCGGATGAAATGACCTTGAACGACTCATGCCGCCAGTGCCACGGTACACACGTGAAAGTTGAGGGGATGGCCGTACGCGACACCGATTTTGGTGAAATGGAATTTCCCGTCCTTTCCGGCTGGCCGAATCAGGGGGTCGGCCGCGTAAATCCTGATGGATCCAATGGCGCCTGCAGCGCCTGCCATACCCGGCACCGGTTTTCCATTGAAATGGCGAGAAAGCCTCACACCTGTTCCCAGTGTCATAAAGGGCCTGACGTGCCGGCTTATAAAGTTTATGAGGTAAGCAAGCATGGGAATATTTACTTCTCACTGGGAAACGAATGGAAATACGAAACGGTGCCCTGGGCCATTGGGAGAGACCTCACCGCTCCCACATGCGCCACCTGCCATGTCAGTCTTATTGTAGATTCAGAAGGAGAAGTCCTTGCTGATCGCACCCACAGGATGAACGACAGGTTGCCGTGGCGGATTTTCGGTTTGATCTATGCTCATCCCCACCCGGCTTCCCCTGATACCACCATAATCAGGAACTCTGCCGGTTTACCCCTTCCCACCGACCTTACAGGGGAGCCGGCCATGCAATATCTCATCGGTCATGAGGAGCAGGAGTTGAGGCGGAGCAGGATGCAGGATGTTTGTGTTTCATGCCACAGTCGATCCTGGGTGAAGGGTCATTTCGAACGATATGATAACACAATCTCAAAAACCAACGAGATGACGCTTACCGCCACCAGGATAATGCTCGAAGCATGGAATAAGGGTGTCGTAAAAGGAATTTCAGAGAAGGACGGAATATTCAATGAAGCTCTGGAAAAGAAATGGGTGGAGCACTGGCTCTTTTATGCTAACTCAACCCGCTACTCCTCTGCTATGGGAGGGGCTGATTACGGGGTTTTCGCCGGCGGCCGCTGGCAAATGTCAAAAACCGTCCAGGAAATGGCGGAGGTTCTCCTTCAAGAAATGAAGTGAATGCCGAGAACAAAGGGCTGCATGGCTGGAGGACCGCAAAGATAAAAATTTTGATCCTTTCTGAGAAAGCGCCCCTGAACCATCAAAGAATTCAATTGTAGAGGATCGGGCCGAAAAACCATCAATAAAAAATAAAGCCGTACTAAAAATCAGGACCCGAAATGATATATGGTTATTTGTTCAGAAGAATGCCCGGGCCGATGATCTGATCTCCGAATTTCTCGGTAATGGAATCCAGAGCAGCATTCAAATTTTTCTTCTTCTGAAAACCCTCATCTTCGGAGAAAAGGGACATTTGACTTTGCATTCCGACATCCAGAAGTTGAGAAAGCGAAACCCCCAGGAGGCGGACAGGTCTCCTGCCCACCTCCGTTTTATTCAAAAGGTTTAATAAAGCCCTGTATATCTCCAACGCATCGTCGGTTGATGCGGGCAGCGTCGCAGACCTTGTTATGGATGTGAAGTCTTTATATTTCACCTTCAGCGTAACGGTTTTTCCCTGCAGTGAATCTTTTCTCATTCTCCTCGCCACTTTCCCTGCAAGAAACAAAAGCTTCCTGGTGGCGCATCCCAGGTCCACGATATCCTCAGAAAACGTTTCCTCGTGTCCGATTGACTTCGTGTCGTGTTCGGGTACGACCTCCCGCTCATCTATCCCGGTCGAAAGCTCGTGCATCCTTGTCCCGTACTTGCCGAACCTCCTTTCCAGCACCTCCACAGGCATGCGGCTCAAGTCCCTGAAAGTTCGAATATTCAGTTTTTCCAGGGCTTCCCTGGTGATTTTTCCGACACCCCACATTCTGCTCACAGGAAGAGGGTCGAGGAATTCCCTGACCTTTTCTTCAGGCACCACGGTCAGGCCGTCCGGTTTCTCGAGGTCTGAAGCGATCTTCGCCACAAATTTAGACGGCGCGACGCCAGCCGAAGCCGTGAGCCCTATCTCACGGAGAACGGCATCCTTTATTTTTCGCGCGATTTCCTCGGGCGATCCGAAAAGCCTCTCGCAGCCGGTGACATCCAGAAACGCCTCGTCGATGGAGAGCTTTTCAACCAAGGGCGTGAACCGTTGGAAAATCTCGAACACCCGCCCGGAAATCTCCCGGTATCTCGACATCCTGCCGCGCAAGAACACCGCATGCGGGCAAAGCCGCATCGCCGTGGCCATGGGCTGGGCGGAGTGGAGGCCGTATTTGCGGGCCTCGTAAGATGCCGAAGAAACCACCCCCCTCGCCCGGCTTCCGCCCACGACCACAGGTTTTCCCCTGAGGTCCGGGTTGTCCAGCACTTCCACGGAAGGATAAAATGCATCCATATCCAGATGGATAATGACTCTTTTTCCGAAATTTGAACCCATAAATGCACTGAGGAGGGGATCGTCGTCGCTCTTGTCGGTAAGGCGGATCCGAACCGCCTTACCGGCCCTTTCGCCAGAGCGTTTCTACGTAATCACGAACAACCGTGCACGCTCATTTTTGGGTATAGTGTGCCCGCGAAAGCATTAATTGTAAACTTTTTTGATTCCTTCAACCCCTCAAACCTCAAAGGAATCAAGACCTCCTTCCGCCCCAGCGCAGTCATTTACCGCTCTCTCCGTCACGCCTTCGCGCCGTGTGGCAGGCCTGCGATCGCGCCTCTTTCCTTGCGGCCCGCCTGCCGCATCGCCATGACGACCCCCAGGAAAAGACTGCATAAAAGGACGATCCACAAGAGGGATGAAACCGGATGGCGACCGAATGTCGCGGTCTGGTAGAACAGTACAGAGGCCATATACGCCAGCCCGGTGGTCCAGGCGCCGACAAAAGCGGTCCAACGGAAGTTGGTTTCTCGATAGACAGCGGCCATAGCAGCCCCACAAGGAAAATACAGCAGGATGAAAAGGAGATAGGCAAATGCCCCTCCTTTCCCATCAAACAAGCCCACCATGGCGCCAAAAGTGCCCACGGACACGTCCAACCCCCCGGCTGCGCTTTCCACCGTGCGCACATCCCCCACAGACATTCCGAAAGGATCAAGCAGCACATCGGCCACACCCAACAGATTTTCCGGTATCGTTGTAAAGGATTCGCCGATTCCGCCCCAGAAATCGAACCTTTCGGTCCCGCCTTTCCCGCCCCCGGCTTCGGCTGCCGCGGCTGCGTCGATTTGGGCGTACATGGCGTCCAGGGTCCCCACGACCGTCTCTTTGGCGAAAACGCCTGTGAAGATGCCGACTGTGGCCGGCCAATTGTCCTGAGTGAGCCCCATGGGGGAAAACACCGGTGTAATCGACTGACCGATAGCGCTCAAAACCGAATTGTCGCTGTCATCGTTCCCGAAGGAGCCGTCGGTTCCCATGGAATTCAGAAAACTCAGGATAACAATAATGGGAATCAAGACTTTGCCGGCACGGAATATAAAAGCCTTGACCCGGTCCCAGGCACGAAGGATAACCCCCTTAACGGTCGGCATGTGATAGGGCGGAAGCTCCATCACAAACGGGGTGATCCCCCCCTTGAGCATCGTATTTTTCAGCACCAGCCCGGTCAGAACCGCGAAACCGACGCCGATCAGATAAAGTCCGAAAACCAGGTTCTGCCCTCCCACCGGGAAAAACGCCGCGGCAAACAAGGCATAGACCGGCAAGCGCGCGCCGCAGGACATAAAGGGATTCATCATAATGGTCATAATTCGATCTCGCTGATTTTCAAGCGTTCGTGTAGCCATGATCGCCGGCACATTGCACCCGAATCCCATCAGCAGCGGGATAAAGGCTTTGCCAGGCAATCCGATGGTCCGCATGAAGCGATCCATGACAAAGGCGGCCCGAGCCATGTAACCCGAATCTTCCAGAAAACTTAGACACAAAAACATGAACCCGATGGGCGGAATAAAGGTGGCAAGAGTCTGAATAGCCCCACCGACGCCGCCCGCAAGAAGCGCCGTCAGCCACTGAGGGGACCCGACAGCGCTTAACAGTTCGCCAAAGCCGTCCACAAAAATGGTTCCGGCGAAAATATCAAAGAAATCAATGAACGCGCCGCCGATATTGATCGTCACCATAAACATCAGGTACATGGCCACTAGAAAGATGGGAATCCCCATCACCCGGTTGAGGACCACGCCGTCGATCTTGTCCGACAAGGTCTTTCCCACGCGGTTGCCTTTTTGAACCGCTTCCCGGGTCAACCAGGTGATCAGGCCATACCGGCTGTCGGCCAACAGGACATCGATCTCTTCTTCATACTCGGCCTCGATTTTCTTTTGGTGCTCCTCGCGCGTTTTCAGCGCCTCTTTGCTTACCAGGGAATCGAACCATTCATCGCCCTCCATCAACTTGATGGCGGCATAGCGCGCGTTCACATTCTTGTTCACAGCCACATCGGTTACATAGGGGACCAGGGCATCCACCGCCACCTGTATTTCCTCGGGGTACCTGACTTGAAGCTCTGAAACCGATTCGGCCTGCGCACAACGGTTGATTTCTTCTTTCAGCTGGTTGACACCTTTACCCTGGAAGGCTACCAGGGGGACCACGGGACAGCCCAAGCGCTGACGCAACAGCGGAATATCGATCTCGATCCGCCGCTCTTTGGCCAGGTCCATCATGTTTATTGCCAGAACCATGGGCACCTGCATTTCCAGGAGCTGCACCGTCAGGTAGAGGTTACGCTCCAGGTTGGAGGCATCGATGATATCGACGATCAAATCGGCCTCGCCGGAGAGAATATAGTCCCTGGCCACCTGTTCATCCAAGGAAGCCGCGGAAAGCGAATAGATGCCGGGCAGGTCGACGACTTCGATTTTTCTATCCTCGTAAACATACTCACCGGACTTCCGATCCACGGTCACGCCGGGCCAGTTGCCCACACGCTGTTTGGTCCCGGTCAGGGCGTTAAAAAGCGTCGTCTTGCCACAGTTGGGATTTCCTACAACCCCGATCACATGATCACTCATGATGATTCTCTCTTTCCACCAGCAATGCGGATGCCTCGTTCTTTCTGAGGGAAAGGGAGAATCCGCGCACCTGGATCTCAACCGGGTCACCCATGGGGGCAATCCGTTCCACGGTAAACGACGTCCCCTTGGTCAGGCCCATGGCCAGCAGTTTTCCTCGATAGGCGGATGTCCCCTTGACATAACCGGAAACCGTGCCGGATTCGCCCACCGCCAAGTCTTGCAGCGTTGCCTTCATCTGTTTCCTCCCTTAATAACGAGCACCTGGATTTTTTGAGCCATACCGCCCCCCAAATACAGGCGTGCGCCCTCGTGACCGAGCAATAATTTCCCACTCATGGAATTTTGCAGGACCCGTACTTCGGCACCGATGTGAAGGCCCACCCCGGCAAGGCGCTCATGAACGCCTTTTCCACCGTTCACCGAAGCAATTCTCACCCATTCGCCTTCCTGCGCCAAGCGCAAGGGGAAGCTCCCGGTGTTGATCGCCGATTCCGCCTTCAACGGGGCAGCCCTCCTCGGTGAATCCGGCCATCTTGGACCCATCCGCGAATCCCTTGAAAAGATATTTTCCATTGCGCCTCCACTGAAATTCTTCTGTAGCACGCCTAAACGTATCAATACTTTTTTAGCTCGCAGCTCCAACTTAGAAGTATCGTTGAATGTTTGATAACTCTAACTATGCAGCCAAAAAAATTAATCTCCTAAATTAAAAGCAATAAAATAAACCAATAAGCAATATAATATCTCTATACTTTAAATTTATTAAAAATAAAAGTTTAAACCTACTGCCTTATCCCATCAAATCTCCGGAATCTGATTCCTCAATGGATTCAACTTGACTCCTGAATTCACAAGAAAAAATTTCGCTGCGAGCCTTGCATATGCCTGGTATACGGCCATGCTCTCTGTATTCCTCAAAATATTGAAGCCAGCTTTCTCCTGTTCGCGGACAAAATTGAATAAACTCCATGAAATCAGTCAAGCTGTCCAAGGTGGACCCACTGAGTGTATGCTCCATTTTGCAGGCCTCTTCGTCGGCGGTTTCAAAATCGATTTTTAGGACTTCAGTCAAAAACCTCAGCAGAATTCCATGCCTGCGCCGCATTTCCTTCCCAACTCCCGACCCCTCTTTTGTCAGTTCTACATATTCATATCTCTCGTAGTTAACCAAGCCACGTTCGCTGAGGGTTTTGAGCATGCTGGTTACGGTAGGCATCTTCACATGCATCCTCTTGGCTATGTCCTTGACCCGAACAACCTTTTTCTCCTTATCCAGATCGAAAATCGCCTCCAGGTAATCTTCCATTACAGGAGTCAGAGGTTTTCGTGCGATAGTAATTCTTTCTGGAGTTGACATGGCACAACCTTTATTGTTTGTTAGATCAAACATCGATTGTCTTATCTAATAAATAATTTTCATCTCATCTGTCAAGCATTTTTTGATCTTTTGACGACCTTTTCAATCTCCACCGCGACAAAGACAACGGACGAGAGCAGAAATGTTACCAAAAGCTCGCCTATGCTCAGCGGGACGGTTTTAAAAATAGGGTTGAGAACCGGCACATAAATCGTGCCCATCTGAAGTGCAAGCGTCAGTAACACGGCCCCCAGAAGGGGCTTGTTCGACAGGCCGCCCTGTTTTAAAAAAGAGTCCTGTTCGGATCGAACGGCCAGCACGTGCCCCATCTGACTCAAGCATAGAACGGTAAACACCATGGTTTGCCAATGGGTTTTGGCGCTGTTGATAAACAAGGCCTGGGTAATGATGGAAACAGCACCCATGAGCAGCCCGACCCATATGATGTGGCCGCCGAGGCCTTTGGCGAATATACTCTCCTTAGGGTGCCTTGGGGGACGGCTCATGATGTCTCGCTCGCCGGGTTCGGCGGCCAGAGCCAAACCCGGCACGCCGTCGGTGACCAGGTTGATCCAAAGGATGTGGATGGGCAAAAGGGGAATGGGCAGGCCGAGAAAAGGGGCCAGAAAAATCGTGAAGATTTCGCCTGAATTGCTGGTCATGGTGTATTTTATGAATTTGCGGATGTTGTCGAAGATGCGTCGCCCTTCCCTTACAGCCTTGACAATGGTGGCAAAATTATCATCCAATAAAATCATGTGGGAAGCTTCCTTGGAAACATCGGTGCCGGTGATGCCCATGGCCACCCCGATGTCAGACTGTTTCAGCGCCGGCGCATCGTTCACCCCGTCCCCGGTCATGGCGATAAAATGCCCTTTTTCCTGGAGCCCCTGAACGATCTTCAGCTTCTGCTCCGGTGCAACTCGGGCGTAAACCCTTATCCGCTCCACCCGATCACGGAATTCTTCCAGAGGGAGTTGCGCGAGTTCCCGTCCGGTCATGACGGAATCGCCCTCGGAACCGATAATCCCGACCCTCTGGGCGATAGTCGAGGCTGTCAGGGGGTGGTCTCCCGTGATCATCACCGGCCGGATGCCCGCAGACCTGCACATGGCCACTGCCTCTGCCGCCTCGGGCCGGGGCGGATCCATCATTCCGACCATCCCGATAAAAATCATGTCTTTTTCCGCTTGTTCCGAAGTCAGGGGATCGGGAACAGCGTCCCATACACGCATGGCAAAGCCCAGGGTTCTCAGGCCGTTGCCGGCGATCTTTTCGGCCGCTTCAAGGATTTTCGCCCGGTCGATCGCACCCTGCCCGCTGTTTTCGAAAGCTATTTCAGAGCGCTCCAGGATTTCTTCAACCGCTCCCTTTGTAAAGGAAACGATCCGGTCCTTTTTCCATGGATGGAAAGTGGTCATGAGTTTACGGTCCGAATCAAAGGGAATTTCCGCCACCCTTGGATAGTTTTCCTGTAGCCTTTCCCGGTCGCGCCCTTTGGAGAGGGCCAGCTCGAACAACGCCGTTTCAGTGGGATCACCGATAAGCGCGTCTGAAGCTTCCCGGCGAGTGTCGTTGCAAAGAGCCATGGCGCTGAACAGCAAATCCAAGGGATTCCCGTCGGAAGGAGAGCCTTCATCCCCGGTCTCTCGGACCGACGGCGATATTTCGTTAGACCGATGCGACTGGCCTTCGACATAGACCTCTTCCACGATCATGCGGTTCAACGTCAATGTGCCGGTTTTGTCGGAACAAATATAGGTCACCGATCCAAGG
Organism: Desulfatiglandaceae bacterium; assembly: GCA_046498185.1. GTDB lineage: Bacteria > Desulfobacterota > DSM-4660 > Desulfatiglandales > Desulfatiglandaceae > CAYXDR01. The sequence goes on from JAWOBE010000176.1 coordinate 11,535, forward strand.
GTTTCCACGGCCGGCAGTTTTCGAACCAATGCCTGCTGCTTGACCAGCTTTTTGGCTCCAAGCGCCAGTGAGATGGTAATGACAGCGGGCAAGGCCTCAGGAATGGCCGCCACTGCCAGCGAGATTGCCGTAAGAAGCATCAACAGTGGGGGTTCCCCCCTGAGGATTCCAGCGATAAAAACGATGATGCAAATACCCAACACGGCGTAGGCGAGCTTCTGCCCGAAAGCAGCAAGCCGTTTCTGGAGTGGTGTTCGTCCTTCATCCTGGCCTTGGATGAGGTCAGCTATCCGTCCGAGTTCCGTTCGCATCCCGGTGTCGGTCACAAACCCCCGTCCCCGGCCATAGGTCACCAAGGTGCCTTTGTAGGCCATGTTTTTTCGATCGCCGATAGACAGGTCCTCCTCCTTGATCGACCTGCTATCCTTTTCTACGGGCACGGATTCCCCGGTCAGGGCGGATTCCTGGATTCGAAGCCGTACCGCTTCGATCAGTCGAATATCAGCCGGAACCACGTTGCCGGCCTCCAGAATCACGAGATCACCCGGGATAAGCCTCTCCGCAGGAACAGTTTCCGCCTGCCCGTCCCTTATGACGACGGCTGAAGGGGCCGCCATTTTTTTCAACGCAGCCATGGCCTTTTCGGCCCTGTATTCCTGAACAAACCCAAGGACGGCGTTCAGAATAACGATCACGGCAATGGCGATACTGTCCACAGGTTCGCCGATCGCCCCCGCCACAATGGCGGCAGCCATCAGCACGAGAATCATGAAGTCCTTGAACTGATCAAGGAACATCATCCACAACGATTTACGTTGCTTTTCGACCAATTCGTTGGGGCCGTATTGCTCGTAGCGGCGATGTACTTCTTCGGAACCAAGGCCCGTGTCGAACGATTGCAGTTTCTGCGCGACCTCCTCTGGATCAAGCTGATGCCAGTTGCCCGGTCTGTCTTCTTGCTCACTCATGATTCTTCCTGCCTTAGTCGATAACGGCCAAAGGTTCTTCAGCAGATGCAGAATGCGGCCCCTTCTGCAGGAGATCCCGCTTTCCTGCCACCCTCTTCAAACCGAAAAAACATAAAACCCTCCGTTCCACATATTCCTGTTGAATCGCACCTCCGCTGGTCTCCACTTAGTTTCGTTACACATCCCTTTGATTCTCTGATAAGGTCAGCAGCAATACGCTTGGACATTTATTCTACTCTTTTTTCTCTTTTTTATGATGAGAATTTTCAAAATATAGTTCACTAAATTGTTTTAACAAATTTCGAAGTGTTTCCGTATGCGAAAGCTCTATAGTCTGTTTACACTTCATAGCGTACACGATCATCTTGTGGAGTACGACCAGCTTTTTGGTATACGCGTTATCATCTATTTTAATTCTCTGAGTCATGAAATACTGGGTCACAATATCTTGAAGCTTGTCCGCGTGGTTCTCTTTGTTCACGATCCATCTCACCAGCTGGTTATAATTCTTCGGATCCTCCGATTGAAGCTTAATCACCTCATTCATGGACTTTTCAATGGTGTCAATATGCTCCGCAATCATGTGAACCCTCATCTGGTCGTCATAGATCCCGCAGGGAATTTCACAATGGGAACGAGCCACGCTTACTGACAAAAGAACCATGACGATCGCTGCGAAAAATTGTGAACTCTTTTTCATGATATGCCTCCTTTAGGTTTTCATGTGTTTCCTATTGATAAACATTTACCATTTATTTGATAATATTTTTATCTATTAAGCATAAATATCGCGAATAAAGATACCTACATTGAGGCAAACCGCGTGGTGCGCCGGACCTTGATGGAAGCTGTCTTGCTGAGGACGGTAACCACGACCCTTTTCAGCCCCTTTGATCTCCACATTTTTATTTATGAGTCACCTTCCCTTTGCGGCGCCTGTCATTCCCGCCACTTTACCGCCGATCACAACGAACTTTTCTTTTGGCAGATTTCCATTTTCCGTTCATATCGCCTATCCTAACGAAGAACAATCTTACAAACGGACCTTAGCTCAATATTTGAAGATTAAGACAATTTATGATTCTAAAGAAATAGGGTGAAGTGCTTATTTTGAATGCCATCAAGGAGAATTGACAGGCCACGGCCAAAAGGAACAAGTGGGGAAGGATTTAAGGAGGCGGAAGCCCTCAGAGGCCAGGCGAACTCTATATGAATGTTTTAATACCGAAAAAGTCCATACATATACATGATTGCGGGTATGTATTTCTTTCAAACGGGCGCGTGTAATAGGAAACATAAAAACCTTGGTACATAAATTTAAGGATCAAAAAGGACCTTCTGTACCTGCTGCTATGGCTATTTTCGATTGGAAAACCGAAAAGCTGTCAGGGCCGTTTTTACCGGAGAGCATTTGCCGATCCATTCCCTGGCGGTGGACCGGATGCCGAAAAGATCTCAAAAGAGGCTATCATAGTAAAGGTAAAAGAAATCCTTCGATTTTAAAAACGGTTGACGTTTGATGCATTCGTTAAAGTGCGTCAACCGTCATTCCGCCCCTGAATAAACTCGGTATAAGCGGCGGCCCCGATTCTATCGGGATAAACCTCCATCCAGAAGTCGTCACCCCGTTGGAAAACAGGGGTCACTTTCTTCAAGGAAGGAATCAGGATGCTCATGGATTTAACCGGGCAATTTTTGGATGTTATCCTTTAGTTGTGAAATCTGAACCCCCAGGGAAACACATCTTTTACCTTCCACACAAGCCTCCGCGTCTTCGGGCTCCAGATGGGTTGTAAGTTCATGCTGGTCCTTTTTAAGATCAACGATCCACCTGTTTTTGTCAGCGCTCCATTCCACATCTACATCGATACCGCATTCACCGATCTCCGGATAGAGGGAACGTATTTTTTTGCAAAGTAATTCTTTATCGTTCATAGATTCACCCTCCTGATCTTTTTAGACGTCTCCTCGATAGCTTCGGCCCTTTCGGCGTAGAAATGCTCTTTATCGGTTATCTTCTTTTGAAAACCGATACCTGGATATCGGTTTTCAAAATTACTCCGGAAATTTTAGCGTCACCTTCTCCCTGTTTTCGTCCTTTTTCACCTTCACTTTCAGATCGATGCTGCTGTCACGGATTCCTAACGCCAGGGTTGTTTTGCCTTTTTCCTTCTCCAGGTGGGTAATCCCCCTCACGGATTCAATAACTTTTTCCCCAATGCTTCTGCCCGGAGACGGAAGCTCGGCTGGTCGATATTCAGCCATAACCTTGATTTGGCCGTCCTCTGATTGCAAAATAGTTATTTCTTTGGCGTTCCTGTTGATTCCGTGCAAGGCAGCTAAAGCAAGCCACGTCAAAGCCGCCTCCCCTGTATCCCCCTCTTTCACCAATTCAGACATTTCCTTCAGTGGATCCGTGGTGGCGAAACAATCAATCTGTTCCTGAACCCTTTTATGCAACGTTTCTTTATCTTTCATGTATTTATCTCCGTTATACGAGCTCTCTATAAAATCTATCGATTGGTAGTGCTTTTGTATTTGGCATAAAGATCGTGGAGCCGCCGCTTCAACGCCTTGAGTTTCCTGGAGTCTTCTTCAGGTGCCCCAGCAGGCTCGCTGATGGAAAACAGCCAGTTCCCCAGGTCGTCCATCACATACTCTGTGGCCGTGCACCACTCGTCTGTACAAATCTCGGTCATTTCTTCAGCTTCGTTAAGGCCTTTCTCCAAAGTATCAAGAGATTTCTCCATATTCCTGAGATGTTCTCTCCAGCTTTTCATCACATTATTCTGAATATTTATCTGAAATGAATCTTTTGGCATCGGCATATGTTCACCCTCCCTTGTCTTTAAAGTTGTCGCTAGTCCACCCTATATCACCTTGATTTCCTTTGAATCTTCCCACAAGCCATGAATGTTGCACAAAGATGTGGCGTACAGGACACCCGGTTTGGTCGTCTTCATGGTCGCCACGACTGAGTGGTTGGTGTACACCGGGCCTTTGCCCGCACCTTCCACGGATTCCCCGTGCGCTGTAAACTCGAAGTTGCCCACCTGGTAGGTGAATTTATCCCCCTCGGGCTTAAAAAACAGCTGAATCCACCGAATGTGATGCTCCGTGGTATTGGGATGGGCCACTTCCTTACCCAGCGTCACCTTCACCTCAAACATTTCATCCGCCTTAACACTGTCCGGACATTCGATCACCGGGACGTGTTTCTCTGATTTCCAATCCGCACTTTGATAAAGCCCTCCGATTTTGTTCATTTTTTTTCTCCCCCTTTCGTTCAATAATTGAATCAACGGGCCGAATCATCCCCGGCCGAGGATTCGATGGTACATTTGCTGAAATCTATAGCCTTACCGCATTCCGAACAAATGTGGGGCCGGTCGAATTCATCAGAAAAAATCTCATTTTCTGTGCCGCATTCCGGACACTTACACAGAAAAGAACTCAGGTCTTTTAGTTCCTGGAAGCCGGGGCAGTGGGCGGGCGTACTCATGTTTTGTGGCATGCTAATCCTCCTTTCATTTGCATTTTTATCCTTGCAGACTCTCTTCCTTCTCTTTCTCCCATTTGGAAACAAGACCGGCGTATTCTTCGTGAATCACTCCGCTGTCAAATTCATATCCTTCGTTCAGCAGAGCCTGTTTTTCAGGCTCCGAGAAATAATCCATAATCGGGATGAAAAAATGCCTGTCCTCCTTTTCAATGTGCTTGGGATAAAAATCTATGAGGAGCCGGAGACAGTCTACGATCTCAGAGAGGGCATCTTTATCTCCTTTCTCATAGATTGCATTGGCCTTTACCAACCTGGCCGTGGTCTCTCTTCCCCACTTGTGTTCCTCCACCAGTTCGTGCAGAGTCCTTTTGTGTTCCTCCGAAATGGGCTTCTTCTTGAGTTCCCTAAAAAGAATATCCTCCTCTTTGCCATGGTGGCATCGATCGGCGTAGTCTCGAATGAAGCGGGTTGCGGTATCAATGAACCGGGCATTCACCTGGTTTTCGTTTTCTGCCTTTTGCAACCCTTTTTCCATAAGGGCGATCATACGTTCGATAAGCCGATGTTCTATCATCAAAGGGCCGATTGGCATCATTGATTTTGAATCCTCCTTCCACCGCTCTCCGTCAGTTCTATGACCGTATCAACCATCTCATTCAATGCTTTGGTGATTGGCAGGGCCTCATTGTCGAGGATATCCATGCTTCCGACATCGCCTTTCAACACCACGTCCGGTTCAACAGGCAAGGTTCCCAAAAAAGCCACCTCCTCCTTTTCCGCCATCACCCTTCCCCCTCCAGTCTTGAATATATCAATCATCTGACCGCAATGGGGACATTCAAGCCCACTCAGGTTTTCCACAATCCCAAGGATTTTCATGTTAACCTGTCGGCAAAAATTAATGGCCTTGCGCACGTCCGCCAGAGAGATCTCCTGGGGAGTGGTTACGATGAGTGCCTGCGCTTCAGGAACCGTCTGGGCCACCGTCAGGGGTTCATCACCGGTTCCCGGAGGCGAATCCAAAATCAGGTAATCAAGATCCGGCCACTCAATATCGGAGATAAACTGTTTGATGACGCCTATTTTCAGGGGACCCCTCCAGATGGTCGCCAAGTCCTTATTCTCTCCCATAAGGGATTCGATGGAGACGACCTGCAGGTTGGGGAGGTACTGTATAGGACGCGCCTTGTCCCCGCTCCCGGGAGTGAGAGTCCCTTGAAGTCCCAAAATCCGAGGGATACTGGGACCGTGCAAATCAATATCCATGAGGCCCACAGCGTAGTCCCGCTTGGCCAAAGCTACGGCCAGGTAGGCGGCCACGCTGCTTTTTCCAACGCCTCCTTTGCCGCTCATGACCAGGATCGTGTTCTTGATATGGCTCAGCCGCTCCCTGATCTCGGTCTCCTGTCTTTGATGTTGATCCTGCTGATTCAAGTTTTCCTGTTCCATAACTTATTCAACCGGTTTCATGGGTTCGCCGCAGCAAACCAATTCACCGCCTCCCGCCTCTTTCACCTCAACCACATTTCCACAGATTTCACACTTGAAAATTTGTCCCACCTTGTTTGCTTCTACCATTTCTAGACTCCTTTCTTTGTTAAATCTTTGTTTTAATCTTCGATAGTGAGCGTTTTTTTTTAAACAATAAATTTCTTGCCTGATCTTACCCATGTTTTACGATATTATATGAGCAGATTTCGACAGGAAATGGGGGCGAGCACGTATTTCAAATCCAGAATGACAGTATGGTCTTGGGGAGAAGCTGTCAGGGAAATTTTTAAAAATACATGGCCGAAGATAGCTCCCATGATCCAAAAGAAGATATCGTTTATCGTTGAGGATCTCGATTCCCAGGAAAAGGAATTTTTCCCCTTCTGTCAGACGGCCTCGCGCTAAAAAAGATCGAACAAATAATACCATTCTATACGTAAATATACAGGATCCACCTTATTGTTATCATCCTAGAACGAATCATATTGTAAAGTCAGAATATTTTTCAAAAGAACAAACCTGCAAAGGCCTGCCCGCCCTGCCCGCTATGACCGATGTTTATGCTGTTCAAGCGCCACAGCCGCCCGAGGGCACCTTTCAGAATGGTGACTTCCCACCCCGTCCTACCCTTATTGAGGTTAAAAGAGGAAGGGAGAAAGCGAGGATAAGTATTATGAAACAGCGAACGCTCAGGGCTTGGCATAGGAATATCGGCATCATTATCGCCCTTTTTGTCTTTTTCCAGGTGGGAAGCGGATTCCTGATCGCTCTTATTGACTTTAGCCCACAGGATTCGCAGGCCCATGAAGACAGGCCGGACCAAAAACCGGAGCCGACAGGTCATGGACATCAGGACGATGCGGTTTTTACGAGAGACTTGGCTTTTGTGCATCACGGAACTCCGGCAATCCTGGGGATCTATCGAATCCTTCTTGGCGCCGCCATCCTTGTCCAGGCAGGGCTGGGCGTCGTTATCTATTTCAAAATGAAAAGCCTCTCGTCAAAACAAAGGGGATAAGACCTTTCAATCGGTTTGTTCTGCGTGCTCCGAGCGGTCCGATATTCCTGTATGTTCAGATAAAAAACTACGTTTCATATTAAAGGTTCATATTAAATAAAAGGTTAATGACATGAAAAGAAGTGGTTCAATTCTCACAACGGCTATTGTTTTATTGTCGGTGTGCAGTCCTGTATCCGGTGAGGTTTTAGTGGTTGAAGGCACCTCTTTTCATTGTACACTGGGGCTGGATGGCAAGGTTATGGCCAAGGGAGAGTTCAGGCTTTCTGAAAACGGTTCTGCCCTTCAATATAAGCTTGCGGTGCATGGTGTTGAAGGTATCACGATGGCCCACTTACACCTTGGAAAGGTCGGAGAACTAGGAACGCCTGTAGTCTGGCTTTACCCGGCCGGCCCTCCTCCCAGATTCATTCCAGGTTTGTTTGACGGAATTCTTGCCCAGGGGACCATTAGGGGGAATGATTTAATAGGGTCCCTGCGTGGCCAACCCTTGTCATTGCTCATCGCCCATATTCGTGCAGGAAATGTCTATGTCAATATACATACGCGAACCCATCCCCGAGGAGATATCTGCGGACCGGTTAATCTTACCGAAGAGTAAAACGATGATCATGATGCGGGACTGAGAAATAAAGTCGTTGAGAATCATCGAATACGGAAAAGGAGCTGCATGAAAAGAATATCGTTTTTGGCGATTCTGGCCGCTTGTGTATTCGTGATTTTTGTTTTCTCCTGCCGTACGCCTACTGAGCGCCTCATGGTACATCCCGCCGCGATAGGGGGAGCCGAACCGGTAGGGATGGAAACCTGCGCTTTATGCCACGAAGACCTGGTGAAGACGTTCAAATACACGGCTCATGCCCGTCTGTTTATCGCTGCAGATGATAGGGAGGTGCTGGGCTGTGAAGCATGCCACGGAGCGGGTAGCCTCCATATGGAAGCAGGCGGAGGCAGAGGGCAATTTATCATCAATCCGAAAAAAGACCCGGAGCCCTGCTACCAATGTCATCTGAGGATAAAAGCCGCTTTCAATCTCCAATATCATCATCCGGTAAAAGAGCGCCGTGTAAATTGTACGAACTGTCACGACCCTCACGGAGAAGATATTTATAAGGCAAAGGGGATGAGAATTGGAAGGGAAAACGAGGTCTGCATGCAGTGTCACCGGGAACAGGCCGGGCTGCGCGTCTTCGAGCACGAGGCCCTCCGCGACGGCTGCACGATATGCCACAGACCACACGGATCGATTAATGACAAGATGCTCGTGGAACGCGATAGCAACCTGTGTCTTAAATGCCACGCACAGATTGCCATGCCCGGTTCGATTACAATCGGCGATTTTTCCCATACAACGCGCCTTGCCGAGGGAACATGCTGGAGCGCCGGTTGCCATACCGCCGTTCATGGTTCCAACATCAACCCGCATTTGAGGTATTGAGATGAATGCCTTGTCACGAAAGGCTACGATAATCCTTTTACTGCCCGGAGCAATTCATTTCTCTGGCGGACTCGCCGATTCTCAGGAACCTGAAACCGCATCTTCCCTAAATTTGGAATTGAGTCCCGCTTTCGATTACAGGTCCGTGGATGGAGACGAAAGAAAATTCCGTGAAGATCAATGGAAGCGGGAAAATTTGTCTGGAGGACTGGAAAACTTTCTTTTGGAGAAATCGTTTGGCGAAGACTGGCTTCTTCGCCTGGAAGGTCAGGCTATCGTGCCGGAGGAAGACTATAAATTCCTTTTGGATATAAGAAAGGAAGATCTCGGATTTTTTCGCACGGGATATACCGAATACCGAAAATATTTCGACGACACAGGAGGATTTTTTCGCCCCTTTTCCACTCCGGTATTTCATTTGAACAAAGACATGTATCTGGATATCGGCAACTTTTTTCTGGAAGCCGGCACCACGATCCCGGATCTGCCACGGATTGTGGTCGGATATGAGCACCGTTTCAAGGAAGGGGAGAAATCCCTTCTTGCATGGGGGAGTGTATCCGAGGGTGCGTCGACCAGGAAAATATTTCCTTCTTTCAAAGAGGTGGATGATAACCTGGATATATTCAAAGTGGAGGTGGAACATGATATCGGGAAGGTACACGCAGGGGACCGGTTTCGATATGAACGGTATAAAACAGGCACCACCCGATTCGAACAGGAACGCGATCTTGATGCGGGGAGGTCGGAGACAGTGAACGTTTCCGAGAGATACAATCATGACGCTATTTTTAATACGTTCCACCTGGAGAGTCATTTAAATGAAAAAATCTACCTTTCATTTGGTTATCTCCTGAACGATCTCGAAGGTGATGCAGCATTCCGTATGATGACGGCGCCCTTTGGACCCGAGCCTTTTGACAAAAACTGGTTTAGCCGGTCCGTAGACCTCGATCAGAAAAGCCATGTGCTGAACCTGAATACTTTAGTCGGACCCTATCGCCGGTTGAGTTTTCATGGGGGGATTCAGGCCGAACTCACCGAGACGGAGGGGGATACCGATGCTGTCCTGACGGAGACCGCCTTCGGCGGTGGCGTCGCTTCGCCCGAAGCGCAAATCAGAAGCAGAATGGATAAGAACGGGTTGGAGGAAACCGTGGGAATCCGTTATTCGGGCATTCCCTATACATCCCTGTATGCCGAGGGTAAATGGACACAACAGGATATCGAGTTATTTGAGAGAGAAATGGAGGATGCCGGCCCGGCATTTGAACGATTTACCGACACAGAAGTCGACCGGAGGAGATATACCTTTGGTTTCAACAGTTCCCCGTTTCGCCGCTTCACAATTTCAGGCCGTTACAGGCGGAGTTATCGTGAAAACGTTTATGACCACAAGAAGGACACCGAACCGGGCTATTCCGCATTCATGAACAATCAGGAACTGCATACCGATGAAATCGCGACCAAAGTGACCGCCAGGATCACAGGCACAGTCAAGGCCGCCTTTCAGTATCAACACATCAAGACCAAAATAGGCACCCTGTCGCAGACTACCCCGTCGAGTAGCGTCGATTCCGGACATTACGTCGCGGACATTTACAGCGTGAGTGTTACGGCCACACCGATATCCAGCTTGTATCTTACGGGGTTGTTTTCCTACAGGGATGCAAACTCGGAAAGTTTCGACAACGGCTCGGCCTCCGTGATCGCTTATAACGGTGATGTCTATTCCTTCATTGGTACCGCGGGATGGGCTTTCGGGAAAAAAACCGATGTTACACTGGAGTATCTTTACAGCCGATCGGACAATTTTCAAAACAATTCGGCGAATGCGCTTCCTCTGGGTGTCGACCATAAACGTCACGGGCTCTCCCTCGGCTGTTCACGGAAAATAAACGACCGGGTGCAGGCACGATTTCGATACGGGTTTTACAAATACGAGGAAGAAAGGAACGCAGGTGTGGATGACTATGGGGCGCACCTGCTTGGGGTAAGGCTTGAAGTCAAGTTTTAGAAGATGGATACAGGAGAGGAGATCAAAAATGGCGAAACAGGACACCCACGAACACCAGAATCATCGTTCGTCCGGTGATCCCGCACAACATGAAGGCCATGAAAAGAACAAAGGCCATAACGGGATGAAACAGGGCGCCCATAAATCAGATAAGGACCATGAAGGTCATAAAGAGCACAATGGGGGAGACCACCATGCGCACATGGTGGCCGACTTCAGGAGGCGGTTTTGGGTCTCCTTGGCGATTACCATTCCTATCCTCGTCCTGTCACCCATGATTCAGGCATTCCTGGGCATTCAAGCTGATCTGAGTTTTCCGGGTGACGTGTATCTCCTCTGGGCACTGTCCTCAGCGGTATTCTTCTATGGAGGATGGCCTTTTTTGAAAGGTCTCCTGGATGAGCTCGGGAAAAAGCAGCCCGGGATGATGACCCTGATTGCCATAGCCATCACGACCGCCTATGTGTACAGCAGCGTCGTGGTGTTCGGATTGGCCGGCAAGGTATTCTTCTGGGAATTGGCGACTCTGATTGATGTCATGCTTCTGGGTCACTGGATCGAGATGAAATCGGTTATGGGAGCATCCCGGGCGCTGGAAGAACTCGCGAAGCTCATGCCCTCCAACGCCCACAAAGTCATGCCGGACGGAAGCACAGAGGATGTCCCCGTTGAAGAGATAAAGCAAGGAGACAAGGTCCTCATCAAGCCGGGAGAGAAGATACCTGTGGATGGAGAGGTCGTGGAAGGGGAGAGCTCTGTCAATGAAGCCATGCTTACCGGCGAATCCAGGCCGGTTGAAAAGACGGCCGGCTCCAAACTGATCGGGGGAGCTATCAACGGGGAAGGCTCTCTGACCGCCGAAGTCCAGAAAACAGGCAGGGATTCCTACCTTTCCCAAATGATAGGCCTGGTGGAGGAGGCTCAGCAAAGTAAATCCCGAAGCCAGGATCTGGCAAACCGTGCGGCTCTGTGGTTAACCATCATCGCGCTTTCCGCCGGGGCCGTGACGTTGATTCTATGGTTCGGGATTATAAACAAGGACTTCGCCTTTTCGCTGGAGAGGATGGTCACCGTCATGGTCATCACCTGTCCCCATGCCCTGGGGCTGGCTGTCCCGCTGGTGGTTGCTGTATCGACAGCGCTTTCTGCAAAAAACGGCCTCTTGATCAGGGACCGTGCTTCTTTCGAGAAGGCCAGGAATATACAGGCAATCATTTTTGACAAGACCGGAACACTTACGAAAGGAGAATTCGGTGTAACCGACACCGTTACCTTCTCAGACGACATGAATGAAAACGAATTGCTCAAATACGCCGCTTCTGTGGAAGTAAATTCGGAGCATCCCATAGCCAAAGGAATTGCGGCCTCAGTTGAAAACCCCCCTCATGTGGAAGATTTCAATTCAATACCCGGGAAGGGCGCAGAGGGAAAGGTGGAAGGAAAACAGGTTAAGGTTGTCAGCCCCGGTTTTCTTAGAGAAAACAACGTGACCATGGAGGATAAGCGGATCGATAAATTCAATTCTCAGGGAAAAACCGTGGTCTTTGTCATGATGGACGGGGAACTCAAGGGCGCGATCGCCCTCGCAGATATCATAAGGGAGGAATCAAAAGAAGCCATCTCCAAGCTCAAGGAAATGGGGATTCGCTGTATGATGCTCACGGGTGACAATAAGCTGGTCGCCAAATGGGTCTCTGAAGAAATCGGTCTGGACGAATATTTCGCTGAGGTTTTGCCTAAGGACAAGGCTGAAAAGGTCAAAGAAGTCCAGTCCCGAGGACTCATTGTGGCAATGACCGGCGACGGGGTAAACGATGCGCCTGCATTGGCCCAGGCCGATGTGGGCATTGCCATCGGCGCAGGGACCGATGTAGCCGTACAAACAGCGGACATCATTTTGGTACGCAGCAATCCCCTGGACGCGGTAGCTATTCTAGGCCTCGCACGGGCAACCTACCGGAAGATGCTTCAGAACCTGGCTTGGGCCACTGGTTACAACGCGTTTGCCATACCCCTTGCGGCAGGGGCCCTCTACACTTACGGCATAG
>JAWOBE010000223.1:0-10971 GCA_046498185.1 Desulfatiglandaceae bacterium
GGCCCCACCGGCGCCGGCGCCGGTGAAGCGGGCCGCGCCCCCTTCATCCTCGGCCCGGGCCACCATTGATTCGGTCAAGGGTGTAAAAGCCTCCGGTGTGAGCGAGTGCCTGAGATCCATTTCCTTCCGCAAAAACACGACCGCCTCTTTCCAAGTCTTCCGCCTGATACAGCCGGCGAAGTCGTTTACGATACGATTCACCTCTATCCATCCCTGCCGGGTTCGCCCGGATAAAAAATCCGCAACCCATTTCCGATTGGTAAGGGAGGATACGTGTCTTTTCCCGCTATGGGCGACCACGAGTCTTTCATTCAATAAACCGGTGCTTTCCTTATCCACCAAACGGTCGCGCTGAAACAGCCCACCCTCTCCGTATGACCAAAACCACCGGTTTACGCCGCCGTACACGGCCGCTGCATGGTCCTGCATTCCGCAGAAACCGCCGCTCAGTGAGTCTTCCAGAACAAAGGCCAGCCGAAGAATTTCGGCACGGGGCCGCTCAGCTCCTGCGAAACGTTTTTCCAGGTGTGAAAGTGCACGTAACAGCGCCACAAGCGCAGTGCTTGAACCGCCCATTGCAGCCTGAACCGGGGACCCGCTTTCTATCCTGATTTCAAGGCCGTGAAAGCCGAAGTGGGAAGCAGCGGCGAAAAACAGCCCGAAACGGGAATCGAAAGGAATGGAATCGACGTTTGCCGATTCGGCCTCATGAAACCCGGACGATGAAATCTTTATCGATCCTTCTTCATATGGAAGCAGCTGGACGTAAGTCCTTAAATCAAGGGCTATATTGACGGTGGCAGGGAGTTCAATCCGGCATGGCAGCGCAAGGGCCCTGATATCCCATGTCCCCCCGGCATCGATTCGGCAAGGTGCAGAAGCGGAAACAATATCTTCAGCAAGGCTCTGTTCCGCCGATTTCCAACCTCTCATCATCCGCCGACCTCACACGGATCGGGCTCAAAATAACTTCCAACGAACTCAAGCCACAACCCTATTAATCAAGTTCGTTGCTCATAGGCTGCCGCGAAACGGCATAAACCAGCTTTTTACGAAATCATCAAAACATCATGCATCTGTCTTCAGCCTGACGTTACCTCTTTTAAAATATCGATACTTTGAAGAGCCATACCGGAACCTCTTACGACGGCTGTCAATGGATCCTCTGCAACGGTAATCGGAATCTTGGTTTCTTCCCTGAGTAAAATATCCAGGTTTCTGAGCAACGCACCCCCGCCGGTCAGGACAATCCCCCTGTCCACGGTATCGGCTGCGAGCTCCGGAGGCATCTGCTCGAGGGCGCTCCGCACGACTTCCACGACTGTTTTCACCTGCTCTGATATAGCATCTCGTACTTCGTCCGAATCGATCGACAAAATCTTCGGTATCCCGGTCACGAGATCCCGGCCCTTGACTTCTATCGTTTCGGTCGACCCCCACGGATATGCATTTCCAATTGTATTTTTAATAATTTCGGCGGTTCCGAGCCCGATCAGGAGATTGTAGGCACGTTTAATGTACTGCAGGATGGCCTCATCCATCTTGTCGCCGGCGACTCTCACGGACTTGCTGTAAACGATGCCGGCAAGGGATATAACCGCGACTTCGGTGGTCCCTCCCCCGATATCCACCACCATATTGGCCGTAGGCTCGGTGACAGGCAGATTTGCGCCTATCGCGGCGGCCATCGGCTCCTCGATCAGAAACACTTCCCTTGCACCGGCCGACTCGGCGGACTCCCGAACCGCTTTTTTTTCAACATTCGTAATACCGCTCGGAACGCATATTATGATCCGCGGCCGGACCATTCTGCCCCTCTTATGGGCTTTTATAATAAAATGCCGCAACATCGCTTCAGTGATTTCAAAATCGGCGATCACCCCTTCTTTCATCGGCCTGATCGCCACGATATTCCCCGGCGTGCGCCCCACCATCATCTTGGCTTCTTTTCCGACTGCCAGCAGCTTGTTTTTCCCCCGACCATCCTTCCGGATCGCCACCACCGAAGGTTCATTTAGTACAATACCTTTCCCCTTCACGTACACGCATGTGTTGGCGGTCCCGAGATCGATGGCCAAATCTGTTGAAAACAGGCCGAAAATTGGATCTAAAAGCATATAATCTACCTATCACAAGTGAGCCGGATTCCCATGAATCACAGCCCCATTACTCCCACGCACCGAAATTATTCCAGAAATCCCGGTTTTTGTCTTTCCATCCGGGCCCGAACTTCTTTTCGCAATACCTCTCGCTCAACCTGTCCAGCCAGCGCCACCATGTATGCTTTCCTTTAGCCTGGGCCTCGAAAACATCACTTAAAAAATCCGTTATCTCGGACAACTTGTCTTTAGGAACATAGGAAGCGGCCCCTTCCTTGAAGGATTTGACCACGTTATCCGGACTCAAGGCATGCGCCGTCAACATCACGGCGGTGATGCCACGGCCGTTTGCTATATCCAGGAGTTCATAACCGTCTACACCCATTATATCCAGAATGGCTACATCGTAGTTGCGATTCTCGAGCATTTTCTTGGCTTCTTCGAAGCTCGTGGCCTTTTCAACGGTGCACATGGTAAGCAGATCTTCAAGAGCATCCAGCACATCAGGTTCATCGTCAACGGCGAGGATCCTTTTACCTTCAAGAGATCTTTCATTTCCCATGGTCTCGTGCCTCCCTTTCTATTTGGAATTTGAATTCGATCACGAAATAATATTAATATAAATTTATACGGATGAAAATGTAAATATTTTAATCTTGATGACCTTGTAAAAAGTACCATCCCCGCGTTATCGGCGTCGGGGTCGTTTTGACTTTTTACGATGCCGTCAATATTCACTTGCTTTTCCCTCCACTCTTGATTCCCACCAAAAAGAAGGTAAACCGGGCTTGAAACGGACACCCCGTTCTGGTATCAATACTTTTTTTCATGAACCGACCGAATTCATCGGCGGTCCAAGCGCTCGCGCAGCACGGCCGGCGCTGATAAACATCACTTCCACGGGGAGACGAAAGCCGCAATGACAAAACAAATGAACGGAGCCGAAATCCTGGTAAAGAGCCTCGAAGATCTCGGCGTCACCAATATATTCGGTTACTCCGGCGCGACGATACTACCTGTATTCCACGCTCTCAGCAAGAGTTCAATTCATATCGCGGTGAATTCTAATGAACAATCATGCGCATTTTCTGCAGCCGGTTTTTCCCGGGCTGGAGACAAAGTCGGAATAGCCGTGGTCACCTCCGGCCCCGCAATCACCAATACTCTGACCGCGGTTGCCGACTCCAACGCCGATTCGATACCGATAATCGTTTTTGCCGGCCAAGTGCCCCAGACCAGGCTGGGAACCGATGAATTCCAGCACATCAACGTCGAAGGAGTGTTTGCCGACGCCGCGAAAAAAGTCATTCAGATAAGCGGAAATCATTCGGATATAGAAACAATAGTAAAAGACGCATACCATTACGCAAAATGCGGAAAGCCGGGCCCGGTCGTTATAGATTTCCCGTTTGACGCCCAGCAGCGACTCGGGTGGTACCGGCAGGTGGATCCGGAAGTCTACAGAAGCAAGTATGACCAGGAAAATCATCTCGGCCGCAATCAGTGCAAACAGTTTTACAAGCTTCTGAAAAAATCCAGGCACCCTCTTTTATATATAGGCGGCGGCCTCAACAGCAAAGAAGCAAGCGAAAAAATTCGGGAATTCAACCGCATTTTCAACATACCCTCCATAAACAGTCTTATGGGAAAAGGCATCCTGGACGAAAGCCTGGACACCTCCCTCGGTATGCTCGGCATGTACGGCACGCCTTATTCCAACATGGCCATACAGGAAACCGACCTGTTCGTCGCCTTCGGTGTCAGATGGAACGACCGGGTGGTTCAAAAGGTTGGGGAGGAAGGATTAAACGCCGAAATCGCCTATATCGACATCAATGCCGAAAAAGTCCAGGAAGTCAGGGTCACAAGGTATCCCCAGTTTTCTTTTATCGGGGATGCCGAAACCGTGCTTGAAGACCTCCTTGACTACGCCAAGGCCGAAAAACTATCTCTTGAAATAGAAGAATGGCAGCGAAAAATTCTCGCAATGAAAAAATCATTCCCGCTCAATTATCACCGCAATGCGCCGAAAATGCAGCAGGCAGAGGTGATCGATCTGCTCTCCGGCTACATCGATGAAAATACAATCGTCACCACCGGCGTTGGAAACCACCAGATGCTGGCCGCCCAGTACCTGAAAACCCATCAACCGAAATCATTTCTGACTTCGGGCGCATTTGGAACCATGGGATTCTGCCTTCCATGTGCTGTCGGTGCGCATTTCGCGGTTCCGTCGAAAACCGTGGTCGCGATCGACGGGGACAGCGGGATAAAGATGAATATGGGGGAAATTCACACGATCGGATCCCTGGGGCTTCCTATCAAGGTTTTACTTCTGAACAACCATGTGGACGGCATGGTGCGGAACATTCAGGAAATAGAATACGGAAAAGCGTATACGGCGACAGAACGAAATTACAACGCGGATTTTTCCCGCATTGCCGCGGAATGCGGGTTTTCATACTGCCGCAAGGTCGAAAAACGCGAAGATCTCGTCGGCGCCTTGAGCGAGTTCTTCTCGGCACAAGGCCCCTGTTTCCTGGAAGTCGTCACCGACCCGGACGAAATGGTTTACCCTAAAGTTCCCCTGGGGAAAGGATACAGGGATATGGCGCTCGGTCCCTATATATCGTGGCAGGAAAGTTGACGGCGTCGTAAAAAGTCGAAACAACCATCTCCCTCGGGGTCGGGGTCGCTGTCGGCCTCGGTATCGGAAGTTGACCGGCGACCTTTTCGACCCCGATACCGACGCCGATAAATCAAGTCTGGAACTTTCTGCGGCGACTGAAAATCAAGAGAAGGAATCAAGCGAATGCGAACAAAGCCCTGAAGCACAGCGCCGCCGCGGTTGCAATCGCAGTATTAACCACCAGTGTAAAGAACATGCCGCTGTTGCCGATCACCGACCGCAGTACGCCGAGAGTGGCAAGGCAGGGAACATAGAACAGTGTAAAAACGGTGAATACGAGAATCTGCGCCTGGTCCATGACAGCCGAAAAATCATTGGTACCAAGAGCCTGAACCAGCATGATAAGCGTAAGCTCCTTTCGGAGAATACCGAAAATCAACGTTATGCCCACCTGCGGGGGGAGCCCCAGAAGCCCGTTTGTAAAAGGGGCCAGCGAACCGTTAATAACACCGGAAAGGTTATAGTAATCAAGCAGGCTCAAAACGATGCTTCCACCGATCAGAAAAGGCCATGCGATAACAATGAACTCCCTGAGCCTGTACCAAAGCTTGGCTGCCATTGACCGCAGGCTTGGTAAACGGTATGCCGGTATTTCTATGATCATACCCGGTGAAACCTCGGGCATGATGCGGGTCAGGATGGTCCCTACAGCGGCTATAACCAGGATGTTCAGCACGTAAAGAAGAGCGGCGGTCAACGGGCCCAGATAAAAAGCCGCAAGCGCGAAAATTATCGTGGTCCTGGCCGCGCATGGAATCAAAGTTGAAAGCACAGCGGTCACGAACCGATCCCGCCTGCGCTCGAGCACGCGCACGGCCATTATCGCAGGAACATTGCAGCCGTAACTCAACACGAACGGGACGATAGACTTCCCATGGAGTCCGACCCTGTGCATGATCGAATCCATTAGAAATGCGGCACGGGGCAGGTAGCCTATGTCTTCGAGCAGCGAAAGCCCTATTAAAAAAGGAACCAAATACGGAAGGACGATGCCGATGCCCCCTGAGAAGCCCTCGATCAACCCCTTCAAAACGGTGAAAAACAGGGTCGAAACATCAAGCGTTTCGGTAAGATAAACCGTGAGGTTTTCAAACCACCCGAGCAGGGGTTCTTCGATGTGCTTGCCCAGGGAGAACACCGAAACGAAAAACAAAACAAGGGTCGCGGCCAGGAAAAAATAACCGCTGTAAGGCCCCATTATATAGCGGTCTATTTGCTCTCGGAACAAACGCCTGTCACTTCGCTTTACCCGTGCCACGCGTTCGAAAAGGTTCATGGCGAGTCCGTGCATCTCGGACGATATTACGATATCGGCCGGCCGGCCGTGACTTTCGGAAAGTTCGTTTCGAAGAAGAGAGCTTTTATTCGCGAGCTCCGGAAATTTCTGCTTTACCGTTTCGATGAACTGGTCGTCATCCGCAAGAAGCATAACCGAGAGCAAACGGGAAGGAACCCCCAGTTCTCCGGCCGCCGCTTCTGCCGAGGGTTCCAACTCCTCTATAATTTTTTCCACATCCAGGCTTAAAGAAAGCATCCTGCCGGCCGCCATGCTCCCGCCGACCTCCACTGCATTTTCAAACAGCTCGGGCACGCCTTTACCTCGAACCGCCACGGTGGGAACCACCGGGACCCCGAGTTCGTCAGACAACTTCGCCGTGTCTATGATGATTCCTTTCCGACGGGCTTCGTCAACCATATTCAGGCAGACGATCATCGGAATTCCGGTTCCCAGAAGCTCCAACGTCAATTCCAGGCTACGGGAAAGCACCGAGGCATCCAAAATATTGATAATGACGTCCGGCCTTTTCTGGAACAGGTAATCCCTGGCCATTCGCTCCTCGGTATCCGGCGCCGAGAGCGAATAGATACCCGGTAAATCGACCAGTTCAAACTCCCGACCGTTCACCCGCACCTTGCTGCTGATAAATTCTATAGTCGTTCCCGGGAAATTGGACACAACGGCTTTATAACCCGATACGGAGTTGAACAGCGTGCTCTTGCCGCAATTAGGCTGTCCGACAAGCGCAATCCTCACTGTTCTTCCTCCGTCTCAACCTGGATTTTCTCGGCCATTCCCCTTCCAAGGCCTATTTCCACACTGTGAACTCTCACCATGAGAGGGCCCCCCAAAAAGCCGCTCCGAATAACATCAATGCTGTCATCCAGATGGATACCCAGGTTTCCAAGCCTGCGGCGCACGCCGCATCCTCCCCGGATGTCCCTTACTACGACTTTTTCACCGGCTTTCATCTTATCGAGTGTCGTCACTGTCCCCATCGATATTATCATACCTCTCGTAAAAACGTTTGAACGCTTCGGACCAGCCCGGTTCGATTCCAAGCTCGTTTTTTATAAACTCGACCATCGCGCGAATACGGTTAATTGTTTCAGCGCTGGCTGTATGCTCGATTTTGCAGGCATCGGCGGAGGCTATCTGTGGATTCAGCCCCAGTATACCTTCGAGAAACGACACCAGTATCCGGTGTCGTTCGACCACGCTCCATGCGACTTGCTTCCCTTTGTCGGTTAGATGCACAAAGCCGTAAGGTTCCTGGTGGACCAAGCGGCGCCGCTTGAGATTCTTTAGCGCGCCCACGACGCTGGGTGTTGAAACATCGAGATTTTTTGCTATCGTCTTGACCCGGGCCGCCCCGTGTTCCTCACACAGGTGAAAAATTGTTTCCAGGTAATCTTCCATCTGCGCGCTTAAGGCCGTTTCATCCTGCATAATTTTGATCCATTTATAATTTTAAATGAACCTAACTTTATGCACCGCATCAAACGGTGTCAAGCCTCGAGGGAAGCTTTTCCTTAAAAATTGCAGCTGAAACCGACCTGACCCTTCACGAACCTACTTACCGGTAAGTAAATTTTTCTTGATCTCTACTT
Source organism: Desulfatiglandaceae bacterium (assembly GCA_046498185.1). Classification (GTDB taxonomy): domain Bacteria; phylum Desulfobacterota; class DSM-4660; order Desulfatiglandales; family Desulfatiglandaceae; genus CAYXDR01. Next base: position 7,678 of record JAWOBE010000223.1, read on the forward strand.
GCTCTCCGTGGTATACGCTGCATTTTTCGAGGAGAAAACCGTGACACAATCGAACAAACAACCCATCTTTCCACAAACCGGACCCGACGTACGTGAAAGGTTAATCCAGGCAGGAACAGCCTTATTCGCACGCAAGGGATATGCCGCCACCTCCGTGCGCGAAATCGTCGCGCGGGCGGGAATAACAAAACCGGTGCTCTATTACCATTTCAAAAACAAAGAAGGGCTCTTCCGGGCCATAATGGATGGGGCGGCATGTTTACAGGACAAAATAATCGCGGAGTCCATGGATACCGAAGGATCCACCCTTTCAAGGGTAACCTGCCTGTTCCAGCGATTTTTTAGAGGGGTCGCCGAACACCGCAATATTACAAGGATGATCCACAACCTGCTGTTCGGGCCACCCCAGGGAGCCCCCGATTACGACGTGGACCGCTTCCACCGTGCTCTCGTGGAAGCTGTCGAAAGCATTTATAAAAAAGGGCTCAAGCAGGGGGATGTTCGGGACGTTGACCCGTGTGAAGCGGCCTATCTTATACTCGGGACGCTGGATTTCTGTGTTCACCTCGATTTGCTTCATCCCGAAGCCTACGATCCTGAACGGCCGGGACGACTTCTCGATCTTGCATTTCGCGGGCTGACTGGAGACGGCCCCGCCCGAAGCCGATGAAACGAAGGAAAAGCCAACAATGAAACAGCGCATTTTAGATTTTATCCGGCGAATGCTGCCATGGTTGATCGTGGCGGTTCTTGCTTTGCTTGCAGTGCATATCGGTGATCGGATAACCGCCGAAAACGAACGACTCGAACAGGAAAAACAAAAGGCTGTCAAGAAGGAGAGCCCGCCTGTCAACGTGATAACCCTACTGGTCCAACCAGGTCCTCTTTCAGATTCAATAACCCTCCCGGCGGAAATAGCACCGGAACAGGAATTATGGATCAAAGCCGAAGTCTCCGGTCGTATCGTCGAAACCCTGGCCGACGAAGGGGCGAAGTTAACGAAAGGCCAGCGGATCGTGAAACTGGACGACAGAGATTACCGCAGCCGGCTCAAACGCATAGACGCCGCCTACTCACTGGCCCGAACGGAATACAAGCGCAGCCTGGCGCTCGCCAGAACCAACGCGACCGCCCAGGCGACCCTGGACGACATAGAGGCCAGGCTTAAAGAGCTTGAAGCTCAAAAAAACGAGGCTGCACTAGCGCTCGAACGCACGGAAATACGCGCTCCCATTCCCTGCATATTGAATGAACTCAAAGCCCGCAAAGGCGATTTTGTAGCCATCGGAGATCCGGTGGCCCAGGTGCTGAATATCGATCCGGTGAAGGTTGTCGTGGGAGTGCCGGAAAGCGATGTAACGGCGGTGTCCGATATCAAAGAAGCGGATGTGACCATACCGGCGCTGGACGGGCGAAAGGTGGTTGCAAAAAAAATTTTTCTATCCCGCAAGCCAAGAACTCCGGCCATGCTTTACGACCTCGAACTGGGAATTGCCAACACGGAAGGCGGCATTCTTCCGGGGATGTTCGCCCGGGTCGAACTTGTTAAAAAAACGTTCGAGCAGGCGGTTACGGTTCCCCTGTACGCTGTTCTGACCGAAGGCGACGAACGTTATGTATTTATTGAAACGGACGGAAAAGCCGAGAAGCGACCGGTCGCTACAGGCCTGATAACCGGGTGGCGGATTCATATCACAGACGGCCTTTATCCGGGGGACCGGGTCGTGATAGTCGGCCATCGTTCCATACAGCAAGGTCAAGCCCTTAACGTGGTCGAAAATTTGACCGATCCCGCGGAGCTTGTCCAACAATGACCATATCCGACATCGCCGTACGCAAGCGCACCGCCGTATTGTTCCTGGCGGCGGTCGTCCTGGTCTTTGGAATCGCCTCCTACACGATGCTCCCCAGAGAGGCGGCTCCGGATATCACCATCCCCTATGTTTTCATCAGCACCCCTTATCCCGGAGTCGCCCCGGAAGACATTGAAAAATCCATTACCATCCCGATTGAAAAAAAACTCAAAGGCCTGGAAGCGGTCAAAAAGATAACCTCTTCCAGCACCGAAGGCATGAGTTCGATCGTGATAGAATTCGTGGCAGGCACAAATATCGACAACGTCCTGTCGAAAACCAAAGACAAGGTCGATCTGGCAAAGCCGGACCTTCCGGCCGACCTCGAAGATGAACCGGAAGTGACGGAGACCAACTTCGCCGAACTCCCGATCCTGGTTCTATCGCTTTCCGGCCCGTCCGGACTGGAACGACTCAAGGAAATAGCGGATCGGCTCGAAGAAGAGATAGAATCGATACCAGGAGTTCTGGAGGCAACGGTCACAGGTGGGCTTGAACGGGAGATCAGGGTCGAACCCGACCCCGCCAAGCTGGCCTATTACGGGCTGTCGATTCTAAGCCTTCAGCGGGTGATATCGGCTGAAAACCGAAACATCTCGGGTGGCTCGATTCGCATGGGGGATGGCAGGTTCCAACTCCGGGTGCCCGGAGAATTCAAAACACCCGAAGAGATATACGGGCTCGTCGTCGGTCTTCACTCGGGCAGACCCATTTATCTTAAAGATGTCGCCCGTGTCGTGGACGGCTTCAAAGACGAGGAAGGCCGGTCCCGCCTCGACGGACAGAAAGCCATAAACATCCAGGTAAAAAAACGGGCCGGCGAAAATGTAATCCTCATTTCAGAAAAAATTGACCGATTGGTGGAAAGTCTTTCTCCGTCCTGGCCACCGGGGACCAGAGTCACGAAGCTGATGGACCATGCCAGCGACATACGCATCATGGTCCAGGATCTTGAAAACAATATCATCACAGGCCTCATCCTGGTGATCATCGTGCTCTTTTTCGTTATGGGCGCGAGAAACGCGGTGCTCGTAAGCCTTGCAATCCCGTTTTCGATGTTCATATCATTTATGGTGCTCAACTTGCTGGGAATAACGCTCAACATGGTGGTGCTGTTTTCCCTGACGCTGTCATTGGGAATGCTGGTGGACAATGCGATCGTTATCGTCGAAAACATATACCGCTACATGGAACAGGGAGTCCCCAGACTCCGGGCCGCAGTTAATGCAACAGCAGAAGTTGCCCAGCCGGTCGCCGCATCCACATTGACCACCGTCGCCGCGTTTTTCCCAATGATCTTCTGGCCCGGAATCATGGGCGAGTTCATGTCCTATCTTCCGAAAACGGTGATTATCACCCTTTCTTCTTCCCTTTTCGTGGCACTGGTCATCAATCCGGCCCTTGCATCCATTTTTCTCAGGCTGCCATCCCGGCATGCGGG
>JAWOBE010000225.1:0-6669 GCA_046498185.1 Desulfatiglandaceae bacterium
ACATCGCGATTACAAATCGCTCCCACAGAACGACACGCAACTTCAAATGGGAGGGGAATTCAACCTCAATGTTTGCCAATTTACAGGCGCTATGATACAAAATTTGAATCACCCGTGTAGAAATTTCCCTGTGAAAAACACGAGGCAAAAGACACGTTAAGGCGATTTTAACCGGACGCCCGCTGAATGAAGATGAAAAAAAGGAAATCCAAGGCAAAAATCCCGGCCCATCTTGCGGCCCGTCTGAACGAGCTGGAATCCCGGGCAGCGGAGATCGGCCTGGAAGTTCATTATGATTTGATGGAAGCCGCAGGACTCAAGCTCAACGGCGGGCTGTGCAAGATACAGGGCAAACCTCACCTTTTCATAGACCGCAGAGCCTCCGCCGCAGAGCGCATAGCAGCAATCGAAAGCTCCCTCAAACAGCTCTCCCTTGGCATCCTGCAGGGAACCGTCGATCAAAACGTTCGGTTAAACTCAAATGAACCCGATAAATAAAAAAATCAAAAATAACACCCCATGGAAACATCAGGCGCGCGCCGCCGGACTTTTTATTTCCGCGCTGTTGTTTTTACTTTTCACCTCTTCCTTTTCGAACGCCGCATCCCCTGCTGCATGCTTTTCAAAACTTACGGAGAACGACGCGGCGGCCTTGGCCGACCCGACCGGCCATGTCCTTCACGCTGTGAACGAAAAAAGGGCCTGCATCCCTGCAAGCACCCTTAAAATATTGACGGCCCTCACCGCACTCCGGAGCTTCGAACCGTCCTACAGGTTCCCGACCCGGCTTTTTGTCGACGCCGACAACACTCTGTATGTCAAAGGCTTAGGAGACCCGCTGTTGACTTCCGAGGTCCTGATCGAAATGGCGAGGGAAATATCCCAGAAAATCGGTAACATCGGGCACATTGTCGTCGATCATTCTTACTTTTCCGATGTCAGGATACCGGGTACGAACCGCTCAACAAATCCCTACGATGCACCGGTAGGCGCCCTTTCCGCGAATTTCAACACCGTCAAAATAGCTGCAGGATCGGGCGGAGAACTCGAATCCGCCGAAGATCAAACACCGCTCATCCGCTACGCCAAAACCCGTCTTAAACGCATAGGCGCTAAAGGAAAAGGCCGATATGCATTCATTCATGAACCCGGAGAAGCCGCACTTTATACCGGCGAACTCCTTTCGCACTTCCTCAAGCTGAACGGGGTATCGATCACCGGAATGATCAAAACAGGCAAAGTGCCGCCGGACGCGCAAACGTTGATGACTTTTCTTTCTCCGTGGACAATCGAAGATGCTGTGGAACAAATGCTTGAGTTTTCAAGCAACTTCATTGCCAATCAGCTGTTCCTGGCCACCGGCGCAAGAGAACTCGGGCCCCCTGGCAACCTCGATAAATCTTTGAAAATAGTAAAAAACCTGGCCTTTGAGGTATTAGGTCTTACGTCCCTGAGGATAGTTGAAGGCTCGGGGATATCGCGGGGAAACCGTATCACTGCATCCGACATGCTGAAGCTGCTGCGGCATTTCGCCCCATACCGGCATATGCTCAAGCGGGAACTCGGCATCGCCTGCAAGACAGGCACACTCGCAGGCATCAGGTCGAGGGCGGGCTATCTGGAGCCGGTGCCCGGGAAGCCTCATCCTTTTGCGCTGTTCATCACTGAAAATATCGAAAATACCGATAATATCGTCAGGTGCCTGGGCCGCACAGCAGATAATCTAATCGGGTCAGGAAACACGCGTTGACGACTCCCGCCTGTGCACCCCCGCTGCATGGATCCGGGCTCGATGGAAGCACTTCATCACCACTCGTCCGGCTCCGGGGATTTCCTCCCGTGTCTTTTTCTTTTCTCTTCAAACCTGCTTTCACCGGCTTCATTGGCCGCTTTACATTTTTTACGCCTGCACTCCGCGCAACGCCTTGGAAGGTTGAATCCCTTTGATTCCAGCAACGCCATTTCGGCCTCGCTCACCCGAAAAGGTTTTTCGCACTGAGCACAGAGGATAATCGTGTCCGCCATTCTTCATTCCACCTCGAGTAGATCAGCATTCCGGAAACAACTTTTGACGGCAAACACCCTGTTGTCCCCTTCGCCGACAAATTCACCAAGCAACTCTACTTCCTTTCTCAAAAAAACATCAAGCTGATCTCCAAGCATCCCGGTATCCAGTTGATAGACCTGTTCATCGAAGGTTGACAGTGCAGCGACCGTAACCCGGCCGGTTTCATCCCAGTCCGCAGCTACCATGATACCCCGCAAACGTACAGCTCCTCCCCTTGGATCATGCATCTCCTTTTCAACCATGTTAGGTCTCCGCCATTCACCGTGAAACAGGGTTTTCCTTGGCATCCGCTCAAAACATCGCAAGACCCATGCCATCATACGGCCTTCCCAGGCTTAGAAACCTAACATCGATGGATTCGTAAAAAGTAGCATCCCCGCCTTATCGGCGTCGGGGTCGGTATCGGTATCGGGGTCGAAAAAGCCGCCGATCAACGTCCGATACCCATCCCCATAGCGACCCCAACCCCGAGGGGCTTCGTTTTTTTGACTTTTTGCGAAGCCATCAACATTCTTTATATGCAGGATTTTCTTCTGTACACTATGCCCATATCTGAAAATTAATATAGAGATCGTATAAATTTTTTGAGCTGTGAAAACTCATAAACGGAATTGTCAATTCACACCCGCGACGAATCGGAATGACGGTTTCTCATTTGATCAACCAAAATGGATATCACAGTTATTTTTTGAAAAGTGCCTCAAGCGCCATTTTCGCTTGCTCGTTTCGTTCCTCGCGGCGGGGTTGCAGTCCTCTCGGAGTGAAATATTCGCAGGAATTAGCACGTTCATTATCCAAAACCCGCTCGGCGGAAACTTCCCGGCATTCATTGTAGGCATCGGGATCATAAAATGCACACTGTCTGCAGCACCGTAGATCCCTCCCGCATCGTGGGCATTCATCGCCTTTAGCGACCCGGCCTGAAATTTTTATTTTTTCTCCACAAAACACGCATTTCATTTCCATCTCAACCTCCAATCAAGATTTTGACAATATCATGGTCACGCGTTAAAATTCTGTTTATGCACAGCGATTACATACCAATCGAGGTCATCGATCATACGGCGGACACGGGCATAATAGCCCGCGGCGCTACCCTGAATTCTCTTTTCAGAAATGCAGCACTGGGGTTCACGCGGCTCATCGTATCCGTTCCACCGGCAAAACCTGATAAAACCAAGAAGGTTATGCTTGAAGGCTGCGACCCGGCCGATCTTTTTGTAAAATGGCTCGGAGAAATCCTTTATTTCCTGCAAGGGGAGGAAATGGTGACTGTCGAAGCCCGCATAAAAAGCGTTTCCAGGAACAGGCTCGAAGCCGATCTTGATGTAGTCGGATTCGATCCCGCCCGTCACGAGATGACACTCGATGTAAAAGCTGTAACTTACCATCAAAGCATGGTCTGGAATGACGGCACCCTTTGGTTGGGGCGCGTAATTCTTGACCTTTAAAGAAACTTCCACATCCGGAAACGTCATCTAAAGAAGGCGACGCAGGTTCCGGAATTGATAATAAGGGCAGGCAATGAGCATACGATTGGAACAAATCGACCGCTACCGGTGGCGTATCCCCCGGACCGGGAAAATGCTTGTGCCGGGAATCGTTTTTTCCAGCGAAGATTTGATCGGTTCCCTGGCTGAAGATCAATGCCTGGTCCAGGTGGCAAACGTCGCGATGCTTCCCGGCATCATCGAAGCAAGTCTCGCGATGCCGGACATACACTGGGGCTACGGCTTTCCAATCGGCGGAGTCGCGGCCTTCGACGGCGATGAAGGCATCGTGTCGCCCGGCGGAGTTGGCTATGACATCAACTGCGGTTGCCGCCTGCTGTCCACTGATTTTTCGGTTTCAGAAGTCGCCGGGATCGTCAAAGACATGACCAACGCACTTTTTGCCGGGATACCCGCCGGGGTGGGATCAAAAGGTTCAACCCGCCTCAGTGCATCGGAGTTAGCCACCGTAGCCGTCGAAGGCGCCGCATGGGCCGTCAGGAACGGGTTCGGAACACCCGAAGACCTCGAATACACCGAAGACCGCGGCACGATGCCGGGAGCCGATCCATCTGTCTTGAGCAGCCGTGCCGTCAAGCGAGGGTTGGACCAGCTGGGCAGCCTCGGGTCCGGCAATCACTTCATCGAAATCCAGGCGGTTGACACAATTTACAATGCCGATGCCGCTCGGGCTTATGGTCTTTGGAAAGACCAGATCATGGTTTTCATTCACTCCGGTTCCAGGGGATTCGGACACCAGATTTGCGATGACTTCCTGAAAGAAATGACCTCCCGGGCCGGCCGTGGCAAGTTCCAGTTCGATCTCCCGGACCGCCAGCTTGCCTGCGCTCCCATAAAATCGAAACAGGGGCGGCGATACCTGTCTGCCATGGCCTGTGCGGCCAATTATGCCTGGGCCAACCGCCAGCTCCTGATGCATCGGACGCGAGAAATTCTCGCCGCCACCCTCGGCGTACCGGCAACGCATCAGGGCTTCAGATTAATTTATGATATAAGCCACAACATTGCAAAAAAAGAAACACACAAAGTCAACGGACGAAACCGTGTCGCTTATGTTCATCGTAAAGGTGCAACCAGGTCTCTTCCTCCCGGTAATCCTTGCCTGCCCTCCCGTTACAGCGGAACCGGGCAGCCTGTGTTGATACCTGGGGATATGGGCACCGAAAGTTATGTCATGTCCGGAGCCCGGGAAGCGATGCGCCTGAGTTTCGGATCATGCTGCCACGGAGCAGGCAGGGTTTTGAGCCGCACCCAGGCTGTAAAACGAGCCAAAGGCCGTTCTATACGCGCTGAACTGGATCACTCGGGCATCGTGGCCCGGTCTCACGGCAAAAGGACACTCGAAGAGGAAATGCCGGAGGCCTACAAAAACATCGCCCAGGTTGTTAAAATAGTCCACGACGCAGGCTTGGCCAAAAAGGTGGCCAGCCTTAGGCCACTCGGCGTAATCAAGGGCTAATGCTGCCGCCGCGTATTCAACGATGGGTAGTATATGTTTTTTTATAACAATTTATATTCGGGGTATCAACATAAATTGCATCCAGCAATCAAGTGAAAATCCATGAAAAAGGAAATACCAGGCAAAACTGATTCAAGCCCGATCGACGATCATCCACGAAGCCGGCCCTCGGCCAGTGTGGTGCTGGCAGCAGGCAAGGGGTCCAGAATGATCGGTTACGACGGCTGCAAGGCGCTGCTTCCCCTGGTACCGGGGAAAAATCTTTTCGAAGGGCACCGTCCGATGCTTCTTCATATCCTTGAAAGTCTGCCTTCCGGACCTGCAGCCCTGGTTGTTCATCACCGGAAAAACGAGGTGATAAAGCAAACCGCAGGGCTTTCACTGACATACTGCGAGCAGCCTGTTCTGAACGGCACAGGGGGTGCACTCCTGGCGGCCCGAAGTTTTCTCGAACAAAATGCCGAAGCCGGTATCGTAATAACGATGGGCGATGTCCCGCTCGTAACCGGGGATGCCTATTACAAGCTCATTCAAGCACTCGAAAATGTCCACATGGCGGTGCTTGCATTCGTTCCCACCGATAAAAAACGATACGGGCTGCTGGAAGTGGAAGGAAACCGGGTCAAACGGATCGTAGAGTGGGAATACTGGCACCGCTATTCAGAACCTGAGCAAGCAAAACTTTATTTGTGCAACTCAGGAATTTATGCGGTGAGAGGTTCCACACTTCTCGACTACCTGCCGGTTTTAGAATCCAGGCCCCACAGGGTGACGAAACGTCGTGGAGAAGCCGATGTCATTGTCGAGGAATTTTTCATTACGGATCTCGTGGAATATTTGAATGAAGGCGGGCTTACGGTCGGGTATCTGCACGCCGCCGAAGAACAGGAGGTCATGGGGGTGGACGACCCCTCCGCCCTCCAAAAGGTCCAGGAACTCTACGCCCGGCGATCCCCGAAAATCTTCTGAAACTATTTTTATAAAGTTCCCGGAACCGAGCTGACGGCTTCAACAGTAAATTCAACTACATTTTCCGGAAGATCCTCGAATACGATGGTGAACGGAATCGAAGAGCCGGAAGGAACATCGACGTTCAAGCCGTCCATTCCATCCTTGTTGTCCATCGCCATCGCTATCTCTTCGGTGGACATAACTTTAAGCTTATCATCATCTATAGGATTTCCGGCGTAAACCGTGCGCTTCGAAACCACCGCTTCCTTCTCGTCCAGGATGCTTCCTTGCAACTGTATGAAACTCCTGCTGTCCGGAAATTCATTTTTTACATTCCCTCGAATCACAAAAAGTTTATCGGTGGTCTCGGACTCGACAAAATTTCCTGAAACCCCGGAAAACACGAGACGGCTGATACCGGCATCCGGCGTTTCTTCTGCTGGTTCAAAAAACGTCACCGGAACATATTTTTCAATATATTCCTTGGTCAACTCCGGATTCCAATAATAAAAGGCAGCAACAGTCAAAACGAGCACCAGGATAAGCAGCAGGAGAAAGCGAAAAACCCGCCACAAAACAGACGGTCTTTTTTTCTCATGTTTTGAACCAGGAAAAACATCCTTGGCATCCCCTTCGACATTCACCGTGCGCTTACGCTTTCTGGAAGCAGGCAGATCTTC
>JAWOBE010000011.1:0-15227 GCA_046498185.1 Desulfatiglandaceae bacterium
TTGGTGATAATTTCGATGTTAAGATGCCGGCCGACCTCGACCAGTTTGGGTGAGATGATTCACATGGCACAATCGTTGGTCGGAAACGTCTTGTCCAGCTCGCTCATCACCCCGCCGATAGCAGGCGACTTCTCGACCAGATGTACATAATAGCCCGAATCAGCAAGATCCAGCGCCGCCTGCATCCCGGCAATCCCGCCGCCCACTACCATCACAGAGCCCGTTACCTTTTCGCCCAAAATTTATCTCCTTTGTTATTCTTTGTATTAAAGAAAGTTCGAAGCTCAAAGCTTAAGGCTCAACGCCAGAAGATCATCACCCACTGCGCCGATGATGTCGCCCCGGTTGGTTGATGACGATATTTTTATCCCGACGCATGATGAAACAAGATATCGATTGCATTACGGCTACATTATAGTTATTATGTAGCGGTTGATAAAGGTTTTTTTGACGGGAGGGGAGAAACCTATGGAATTAATGGATCTTGGGGCATCGGATCAGGAGTTTGTTTCCACCCTGGCCGCGAGACCGGAGACGTCGCTCATATGGGCCTGCTTCACGTGTCGAACGTGTACTGTCAGCTGCCCGGTCACGGTCGTGAAGCCCTCCTTCGACCCTGTCAAGATAATACGGAAGGCCGCTTACGGGTTGAAGGACGCCGTGCTCGAGAGAAGCGAAATTTGGTTGTGCACCGGTTGTTACGCCTGCCAGGAGCGTTGCCCGCAAAAGGTACCTATAACCGATTTCATGACGCTTCTGAAGAACATCGCGTATGCAGAGGGCTATGGTCCGCCGGGTGTACGGCTCCAGCGGGATACCGTTTTGAAGGGCGGGGGCAGGATTTATCCTATAGATGAATTCGACAACAAGAAACGGTTGAAAGCCGGCCTTCCCGAATTGCCTGTTTCATGTGAAGCCGCCGCCATTCTCTTCCCCGGCGATCCCGCAACCGGTGGGTCGAAACCAGAGACATCGGAGAGCAAAATTTCATGAACGACAATGCCTCTCGATCGAAATACTCGTTGTTTTTAGGGTGCACCATTCCTGCCCGCGGCAGAAATTATGAGATGTCTGCCCGCAAGACAGCGGAAAAATTGAACATGACCTTTGAGGACCTGGATAGATTCATGTGTTGCGGGTTCCCTGTGCGTTCCAGCGACAGCAATGCGGCCGATGTTCTCGCCGCCTTCAATTTGGCGTTGGCTGAGCAAGCCGGAACCGATGTGTGTGTGCTGTGCAGTTCTTGCGGTGCACAATTGATGGAAGTCTCGCATGGTTTGAAGGAAAATCCGGAAAGACTTTCCCGGGTGAACGAATCCCTGAACAGGGTCGGGCTCCAATACCGAGGCGGGGTGAATGTCCGCCATTTGGCCAGGATTTTGCTGGAGGAAATTGGTTCGGGGCCGATTGCGGAGGCATGTACAAAAAAGCTCGAAGGTTTGAAGGTGGCGGTGCACTACGGCTGCCATTATCTGAAACCCTCCGAACTCCACGAGGGCTTCGACAATGTCGAGGATCCGTCGACGATCGAAAGGCTTGTTTCTCTTACAGGTGCCTCCTGTGTCGATTATGAAGGGAAAAAATTATGCTGTGGAGGACCGGATCTTCCTGTGGATGAATCCGCGGCGTTGGCTGTTGCCGGGCGCAAGGTCAGAGCGGTTTCCGAGGCGGGGGCCGATGTGATATGTCTTGTCTGCCCGTTTTGCGCGGTCATGTACGACGGCAACCAGAAGTCAATTATGGAGAGGCAGGGTCTCGACCGCGAAATTCCGGTTCTTTATCTTACGCAGCTTCTTGGAATTTCCATGGGGTTTGATCGGAAGGAATTGGGTCTGAATTTGAATGTCGTAAAGACGAAAGACGTATTGAGCCAATGGTTTTGATCCGCGGGAATGCCCAAGACGCATTTAGAGCCACCTCTTGCGGCGTTTATACGACTTGACGTCTTTGTATGATTTAATCGCCCCTGAGCTCGCAGTGCCCAGGTAAAATTCCTTGACGTCGGGGTTGTTCCTGAGTTCCTCGGCCTCGCTTTCAAGCACTATTTTTCCGTTTTCCATCACATATCCGTAATGGGCTATTTGAAGGGCTATGTTGGCGTTTTGCTCAACTATCATGAGCGTAGTTCCCTGTTCGTTGTTTATGCGCTTGATGATCTGAAAGATTTCTTTCACCAGCAGCGGGGCCAGCCCCAGGGAAGGTTCATCCAAAAGCAGAAGGGAAGGGTGCGCCATCAACGCCCGGCCTATGACCATCATTTGCAATTCGCCGCCGCTGCAATACCCCGACAGGGATTTGCGGCGGGCAAGCAGCGCCGGGAAATAACTGTAGACCATTTCCAGGTCTTGCTTGTATGGCTTCCCCCACCGGGTGGCGGTTCCCACCCTCAGGTTTTCTTCGACGGTGAGATATTTGAATTGCTGCCGCCCCTCCAGCACCTGGATTATTCCTTTCCTGGTGATTTGTTCCGGCGACGAATTTTGAATCGGAGCTCCGTCGTATTCGATACTTCCTTCGGTGACCTTTCCGTTCTCCGGCTTCAACAACCCGGATATGGCTTTAAGCGTCGTAGTTTTTCCCGCGCCGTTGCTCCCGAGGAGGGAGACTATTTGTCCCTTTGGAATGGTCAGAGACACCCCCTTCAACACCTGGATGACGTCCGCATAAACCACGCTTATATTATTAATCAAAAGCCGTATATCCGCTTCCATATCGTTAACCACCTCAATAGGAAAAAGGCCAGAGCCTGAAGCTGGACCGCACAATCCGCCAGACCTCTGCGATGCCCTTCGGCTCAAATATTATGAATATTACAATGGCCAGACCGAAAACAAACTCCTTGAGAGGAGCAATTGTTATGGCGGCTCCCACGGAAGTACCCAGGTTCATGAGTATATCGGTGATATGCGTCAGCGTTTCGTTTAAAAGTACGATGAAAATTGCACCGAACACCGAACCGGGAATGCTGCCGAGCCCCCCGATTATGATCATAGCTATATATTCTATCGAAAGCCAGAGATTGAAAGGTTCAGGGGTTATAGCCATCATGTAATAAGCGAACAGGGCTCCGGCGAAGCCGGCGTAAAATGAGCTGATCGCGAACGCGAGGAGTTTGTAGCGGAATATGGGTATCCCCATCCCTTCGGCTGCAAGGTCGTTGTCCCTGACTGCGATGAACGCCCTTCCGTAGCGGGTTCGGACGATGTTGACCGCGAACCAGGTCATTGCAACGAATAATACGAACACTACGTAAAAGAATTTCTTGTCGGTGCCCAGGTCTATACCGAAGATGGAGGCTCCGGGAAGCAAGATGCCTTCCGCACCCCCTGTAAGGGTGTCCCACTGCACCAGGACGTATTCTATGATAAACTGCCCGGCAAGGGTCGCGATAAGCAGATATAAATGTTTGAGGCGGGCGGAAGGCAGACCGAAAATAATTCCAACAAGCGCGGTGATTAAACCCGCAGCCGGAACAGTGACGATGAACGGAAGTCCTGCTTTGGTTCCCAGGATCGCTGCTGCATACGCACCTACGCCGAAAAAAGCACCGTGACCAAGGGAAATTTGCCCTGTGTAACCGATCAACAGGTTGAGTCCTATCGCCGCTATGCTGTAAATTCCGATGATATTCAACACGTAAAGCATGTAGGAACTGGCTGCGAAAGGGATGACCGCGAATATAAGGAACAGACCCACCAGCGTCCATAGCCTGCCGAAGTCCGTTTCATATACCGTCAATTCACTGAGGTACGATTCTTTGTAATTTCCGCATGGATGAAATCTGAGTCTGCGCATGGCGACGTCAACCTTTCAAGTTTCGTTGGTGCCGGGATCGGCGTTCTTATACCCGTTCTATTTCGACGAGCCCGAACAGGCCGTAAGGTCTCACCATAAGGATGAATACAAGCACGATATAGGGGATCACTTCCCTGAGGGAAGTAGAGATATAACCACCAGTGAATGTTTCCAGCAATCCTATGATCACTCCTCCCAGTATCGCGCCGCCGATGCTGTCCAGTCCTCCAAGAATGACCACCGGGAAAACCTTCAGGCCTATCGCACTCAACTCATGCACGTTGATTCCGTTTATTATGCCAAGCACGATCCCGCTTATCGCGGCCACTATGAAGGCGATTGCCCAAGACAGTGCGAATACTCTACGCACGTGTACTCCAAGCGAGAGTGCGGCCGGCTGGTTGTCAGCCACCGAGCGCATGTAAATGCCCTGTGAGGAATGTTTGAAAAAGAGCCCGAAAATGATCAGAAAAAGAATGCCTATGATAAACGTTGCAACGTATACCGACGGCACCTGGACCATTCCGATGTCAATGGACAGGCCCTCGGGGAGGAACGAAGGATAATTATGAATGTCCCCGCCGAATATGAAAAGCAAAAGCCCCCTGAACATAATTCCGAGACCGAGGGTCAACATTATCACCTCGATGAGCTTTTCGCCTATGAGTGGTCGCAGGAAGAAACGTTCGATGACGAATCCGAGAAGGAAAGTGCCGACAAGGGTAAGTACGAAGGCCAGAACGATGGGCAGTTCCGCCCAGGCCGACAGAACCAGGAACAGGAAGGCGCCTATCGCGAGCAGTTCGCCGTGGGCCAGGTTGAGAACGCTGCTGGACTTGAAGATCATTACAAAGCCGAGTGCGGAAAGAGCATAAAGAAAGCCCAGGGAAAGTCCGTTTACAAGTAGATGAAGGAAGAATTCCATATAACCCCCTTTTTTACTGAATGTCCAGTATCCGCACGGTGGTTTCTATCGTTCCCACATGCCCGTCACGATATCTCACGTCTCCGGTGACCGGCAGCTCAGTTTTACCTTCGTACATGGCGTCTATCAAATTTTGATACTGGGTGAAAACAAATTTTCTGCGTACTTTTCCGGTCCTTGTCAATTCCTCGTCGTCCGCATCAAGCAGCTTGTATAAGAGAATGATCCTGGTTAGCTGCATAGGAGGTGGCAGCTGCTTGTTCACCTGGCTGACCTCGCCGCTGATCAGTTTTTCGACAGCCGGTTGTTGGGAGAGGTCGGTATATGTCGTATATGGTATTTTGTGATCTTCCGCCCAGTTCCCGACATTACCGAAATCTATGTTGATAAACGCGGTGAGAAAAGGTTGACCTTCACCCCATATCACAGCTTCTTTGATATATGGACTGAATTTAAGTCGTGTTTCTATGAAATCAGGAGAGAATGCTTCTCCCTCCCGGGTCCTCATAATGTCTTCCTTGCGGCCGATAATCAACAGATGGCCGTCTTCATCGAAATATCCTGCATCCCCGGTGTGAAACAATCCGTCTTTCAGCGCTGCTGCGGTCGCCTCGGGGTTTTCGAAATATCCTGCAAAAATTGATTCACCGGCCACCAGCACTTCCTGATCCTCGGTTATTTTTACCTCGGTGCCGGGCAGTGCAACACCGACCGTTTCGGGTTTCATTTCATCGTCAGGCTGAACCTGAAAAATGCCGCAAGTTTCTGTCAACCCATAGCATTGTTTCAAATTCAGGCCGTTTGCCCTGAAAAACCTTATTACATCCGGGCTTATCGGATGCCCACCGGTGAAGGCGGCGCGTAGTTCCGAACAACCCATGCGGTCCAGTAAAGGCCGTGAAACTATACGCATTGCAAGGGCTTTCAGTATTTTCAATGTCGCCGGGATCGGTTTTTTCCGGGATTCCAGATCCACGAACTGATGGCCTATACGTTGAGCTGATGCAAACATCCGACGTTTGATCCAACCCGCGTCGTCCATTTTGACCCGTATTTTGCTCGCAAGATCCTCCCAGAAACGTGAAGCGTTTATGATAACCGTAGGCCCGATATCCCTGAAATCTTCCATCGCTGTTTCAAAGGTTTCAGGAAAATTCATGGACAGTCCTCCGGCAAGAGTCACCCCCACCCCCCACATCTGGTCCACGATCCATGCCGGGGGTGTTATCGAAATCCAGTTGTCGCCTATACCTATCGGTGTCGTTTCCAGCCATTGGCTTGCCATTGCGGTAAAATTGCGGTGAGTCAGCATGACCAATTTCGGGAGACCGGTTGTGCCTGAAGTCATCAGCATCAGCGCCACGTCCCGGGGCGTGCCTTGATCCACTTGGTTGGAGAATAGTTCCGGCTCCTCTTTTTCCAGTTCTTCGCCCAATTCAAGCAGCTGGGCGAAACTTATCAACCAGGGATCGTCCCTGTAGGTCCGCATGCCGGTGGGGTCGATATAAATTACGAGCCTTACGTGGTCGAGCTCTTCCTTGTGGGCTATCAACTTGTCAACCTGTTCCTGGTCCTGAGCGAACACATACACGGCCTTTATCCGGTTAAGGCCGAAGACCAGCTCCTTGGCGACCGAAGAAGTGAACAGGTTGACGGTCACAGTGCCGAGCGCCTGCGCTCCCAGTTCCGCGAAGAGCCATTCAGGGCCGTTATCGACGATCAAACCCACATGCTCGTTCCTCTCTATTCCAAGGGATAGGAGACCGAGGGAGACATGTTTGACATATTGCATGTAGTCTTCCCAGGAATGGGCCTGCCATATGCCGAAGGCTTTCTGCCTGATCGCGGTATGGGATGCACCGAGCTTTTCGGCCTGTTTCACGAGAAGCTGCGGCAGTGTGAATTCCCCGAGCGAGGTCAACAATTTTTCGTCTATTTGTTCCATTTGTTATCCGGCCGCATCGGCTGTTTTTCCGGAAACCGGGATTTCCGGTTTCCGGCAGTTCAGTCTATCGTGGAGGCGTCACCGAGATATGCCTTGATCACCTGTGGATGATTCTGCACGAAATCCGGTGAACCTTCGGCTATTTTGACTCCGAAATCAATCACCGCAACTCTGTGTGATATACTCATGACGATCGACATGTCGTGTTCAACCAGAACTATCGTCTGTTTCCATCCTTCATTCAGCTCCAGAAGAAATCTGACCATGTCCTCTTTTTCTTCCAGAGTCATTCCGGCGAAAGGTTCATCCAGGATCAGGAGTTTGGGCTCCAGCGCCAGGGCCCTGCCCAGTTCGACGCGTTTCCGCATGCCATACGGCAGAGAACCGACGAATTTATTCCTGATGGGTTGCATTTCCAGAAAGTCTATCAATTCTTCGAGGACAGCCCTGTGCTTTACTTCTTCATTTTTGACACCGCCGGTGAACAACGAAGCCTTTGCAACGTTGTACCGGCAGTGGATGTGGCGTGCCAACATCATGTTGGACAACACCGTCATTCCCGGGAAGAGTTCAATGTTCTGAAAAGTTCGTCCGATTCCGATTTCAGTCAAGCTATGAGGCGGCTTATGCGTCACTTCCTGGCCGTTGAAAATTATCTGGCCTTCCTGTGGGCGGTAATAGCCTGTTATGCAATTGAGCAGACTGGTTTTACCGGCCCCGTTCGGTCCGATCACTGCCATGAGTTCGCCTGTGTGGACCTCCAGGTTGATTTTGCTCAAGGCTGTGATGCCACCGAACATCAGAGTAAGGTCTCTGACCTCGAGTTCCGCCCTGCGCCTTTGGTGCGGAACCGAAACATAGACGCTGGGTTCTCCTCTGAAAGCCTTCATTTCAGTATGCGGACCTTTTCCTTTCCGGGTTCCCAGAAGGAAGTGAGAGGAGTGAAGGTTTGATCTTCATTGATTTTTACGATACGGGCTGTAAAAGAAGCTTCGTGGTTTTCTGAAGTGAATGTAACGTCGGGCATAAGCCCACCGAAACTTTCGTTACGGAAGGTTTCAAGTGCTTTATCGATGGTTTCGCTGTTCACCTCGCCGAATTTTTCGTGGGCGCGCTGGAAGGCTCGTTCCATAATCGAAGCAACCACCACTCCCTCCCAGTAGGCTGTATCGAATTTAGAAACGGTTTCGTATTTTTTCCACATTTCTTCTAGAAGTTCCATCCCGGGAGTTTTATCGTCAGGAAGACACCCGGGAAATTGCATGAACATTCTATCACGGATCAGGCCTTCCCCACGTTTGAAAAAATCGGGGTCAGTACTGGTCCATGTCCCGAAAAACGGTACGTCATAGCTGCCGCGGTCGGCGGCCTGGAGTGCCATGATGATCGCCGACGGGAGCATTTGAACGAATACGTATTCAGCTTCGCTTTTTTTGAGGCGCAGGATCTCTGTGTTAAGGTCTAGTGCCTTCGGGGGGAATTCTTCGACGGCAACGATATCTATGTCGTTATCAGCAGCAAACTGCTTGCTGGGGTCGTGAATGGATTTTCCATACGCGTTGTTGTAGGTCAAAAGCCCCACTTTCGGCGGCTCCGGTCCCTTATGTATCGTTTTTATGTATTCCAACACCGCATGACAATCCATGACATAGCTTCCAAACGGCAGATAAGCATATTCGACCGGGGGATTAAGGATACCCTGATATGTTGAATAATTTATATTAGGAATTTTGTATCGTTGGATAATGGGCTTTACCATTATACCCGAGCCGGCGTCCCACGTGGCGGTCATGTCCATCTTCCCGCTGGTGCACCATTCCTTTATCTTCTTTACGGCTTCGGGAACTTTGTATGCGTGGTCGGCTATGGTAAGCTCGATTTTGTTTCCTGCAACGCCGCCTTTGACTTCATTGACGTAACGAAAATAATCCTGATGGCCCTTGGCATGAAACTGCCCCCATGTCGAAGCAGGGCCCGTAAGGTTGATTACCGCTCCCACCTTGATTTCCGCCGCTTTTACCGGAACCGGTGCCGCCAGAGCCGTCAACCCGACGACAATCGCAAATACAACCGCTATAGATAATCCCTTGCGCATGGCCTCCTCCTTCGTTTTCAGGATTTAACTGGGATCCGGAGTGTGTCTGGATTTTTATCCGCTCCGAACATCTATATTTTCGCTGCGAAACCTTTTCGCGACGATAACGCAGTTGAATCAATCGGTTTCGGCGGAGGAACAATCTCACGCGAACGGTGGAATGAACGATGGATATTTAAATCTCTAAAAGGTTCAGGCCCCCGCCATTTTAAGCGCACGCCCGACACCTCGAAAATAGACAATTTTTTTATGCCTGTCTTTATTTTATCAAACGATGGTATATAACCTAATGTAAAAGTCATACAGTTGTCAAGTATATTGGCGTATGGGGTATTGTCAAGATAAAAACGGTGTGATATTAAACCGAGCGGAAGGTGGTTGACGGATTTTTACCCCGGGCTGTGATCGGTCCGGTAACCGAGACGGATGAGGGTAGATGCTGAAAGGAGGGTGAAAGTGAACATCATAGTGTGTTTGAAGCAGGTTCCCGATACCGAAAGCCGGATAAAGGTGGCTGCGGATAAGAAGTCAATCGTTACCGATGACTTGAAATGGATCATGAATCCCTATGACGAGTTCGGTGTCGAGGAGGCCTTGAAACTCAAAGAAAAATTCGGTGGAGAAGTTACAGTGGTCGGGGTGGGACCCAAACGTGTAACCGAAGCCATTAGAACGGCACTTGCCATGGGGGCCGACAAAGGCATCCTTGTCAATGATGAAGCCCTTGCCGGCAGCGATTCTCTGGCCGTGGCCAGGGTTCTTTCCGAGGTTATAAAGAATCTGGATTTCGATCTGATATTCACGGGTCAACGGGGTGTCGATGACGATCTGGGGGTCGTCGGGACTGCGGTCGCTGAATTTTTAGGGATACCTCATGTCTCTCTGGCTGTTAAGCTCGAGGTCGCCGAGGATGCGAAATCGGCGCGGGTGCATCGCCCGGTTGAAGGATGTACACTGGTGGTGGAAACCGGTTTTCCGGCTCTGATTACAGCGCAGAAGGGTCTTAACGAACCTCGATATGCATCACTGCCGGGTATAATGAAAGCGAAGAAGAAACCTCTGGAAGAAAAGAACCTGGCCGATCTGGGGCTGGACGCCGCAGCTATTGGTGAAAGTGCACGTAAGCTGGAAGTTCTTGAATTGACACCTCCACCAGAACGGGCCCCCGGGAAGATCGTCGAGGGGGGAACGCCCCAGGAGAAAGCCGCTGAACTTGCCAGGCTGCTTCATGAAGAGGCCAAGGTCATTTAAAGGATATGTGGATCAACCCTCAATAAGGCGAGGAGAGATAAAAAATGGCACAAGCTGTATGGACTATTGCTGAACAGAGGGACGGTGAATTTCGAAAAATAACTTTTGAAGTCGTGAGCGAAGGCCGAAGGCTTGCCGATGCGCTAGGCGGAGAGCTTACGGCCATAGTACTGGGGTCTGGTATAAAAGACAAGGCATCGGTGCTTGGTCAATATGGCGCGGACAGGGTCATCGTAGCGGACGATCCGCGGCTTGAGCCCTATACGACGGATGCCTACACATCGGTTCTCAGCCAGGTGTTGTCCCCGGCGGAGTCAGGGATTGTTCTCCTTGGGGCTTCAGTGCAGGGCAAGGACCTGGCAGCGCGACTTGCAGCGAGTTTGGAAGCCGGTATGGCGCAGGACTGCACGGCTTTCTCGGTTGAAGACGGGGAATTCGTCGCCGTCCGACCGATTTACGCCGGAAAGGTTTATGCGAAGGTCGGTTTTCCCGCCGGGGGATTCCGGATGGCCACAGCGAGGCCTAATGTAATGAGTGTATCCGAACCGGATACCGGTAGGTCCTGCGAAGTAATCGACGCTGAATACAAGCTTGACGACGCACAATTGAAGACACGGGTAGTTGAGGTGCTGGCGGATCAAAGCGGGAAAATCGACCTTACAGAAGCCGACAAGATTGTTTCCGGTGGAAGAGGGATGAAAGGCCCGGAAAATTATTCGATACTCGAAGAGCTGGCCGATTTGATCGGAGCAGGAGTCGGGGCGTCGCGTTCGGCGGTGGATGCCGGTTGGCGTCCTCATTCGGATCAAGTGGGGCAAACCGGGAAAGTGGTGTCTCCTAATCTTTATATTGCGTGCGGGATATCGGGAGCGATTCAGCACTTGGCCGGCATGGGGACATCCAAGTACATCGTAGCTATCAACAAGGATCCGGACGCACCGATTTTTCAGCGCGCGGATTACGGTGTTGTAGCGGACCTCTTCGACGTTGTGCCGGCTTTGACCGAGGAGCTCAAAAAGATCTTGTAGCAACGATTATTTGATGAAACCGTAAAAAGCCGAAACAACCCTGTCCCTCGGGGTCGCTGTCGACGTCGGTATCGGACGTTGACCGGCGGCCTTTTCGACCCCGATACCGATCCCGACGCCGATAAGACGGGGATGGTACTTTTACGAGGCCATCATTATTTGGTTGACAAAAATTTAAAAAACAATAAATTGTGCCCATCCTGAAACTCGGATGGGCGATGGCGGTGTAGCTCAGTCGGTCAGAGCATGCGGCTCATATCCGCAGAGTCACTGGTTCGAGTCCAGTCACCGCCACCATTTTTTTATTGACATTTTTCCTGCCGTTCTTAATTTTCTCATGTTAGATCCGGTATTTTACCGCGCGGGACCGGGGGTGTCGGCCTATCCAGCGGATATGCCCGTAACCGGGCTTCAAACCGATAATTTGTTGGCTTCCAGAGGTAATGAACCAGCAGTCGGGCTTTTATTAATGGTTACTTATGAATTTGAGCCGGATAATCTTAAAACGGTGAGTGAAGCTCTTGATATTGCGGAGGATGCAACCATAAATTTTTTCAAGTTTTCCTCCGCCCAATGGAACCGCTACCGATATGAGGTTAAAACCATTTCTTCATGGGGATGCGGAGATGCTCCAGAGTGGGCATTTGCAGCGCTTCACAAGGGATGCAGCGCTGAAGACGAACCCTTCGTTCCATCCTTGAGGCGCGATTACTATTTCATATGTCTTCAGGATCACCGAATTATAGAAGCTGTTTTACGTGACAGGAACCTGGAGTTACTTCCGCTACTGGTTTATGTTTTCACCCATGAATTGGTCCATATAGTCCGATTTTCCAGCTTTCTCCAAAGGTTCATCGTAAGGCCGGAAAGCCGGGAGAAGGAAGAGAGTGTGGTCCATGACACCACTCACCGGATACTTGATAAACATAAACTGTTCATGCCCGCTCTCGGCTATGTGTTGAATTCGTACCGAGATCACCGGATATGCGCTGATTCGACGGGAGAGGGCGTCGAGGGATACAATTTTGAGGAGGTGAAGTAAGGATGCCTATTTATGAATATGCATGCACCAAATGCGGTCGAATGACTGAAGCATGGCAAAAGTTTTCCGATCCGCCGTTGGAAGAATGCGAAGAGTGTGGCGGTAAACTAAAGAAATTGATTTCCCAGAATTCATTTCATTTAAAGGGTTCTGGGTGGTATGTTACTGATTATGCAGGTAAATCTGCCGGAAACTCAAAACCCTCCGGCCAGTCTGACAGTTCCGGCAAAGCCGAAAAGCCAGGCAATTCCTCCTCCTCGACCGGCACCAAAAAGTCTGAGGAATAAATCGAGGCCGAAGTCTGGCAGTCGTTTAATGATAAAGGGCTCAATATGCAACCCAGAGACAGTGGAAGAGTTCAGGAGCGTCTCCTGAAGCACTTGGAAAGGCAAGAGAGGCAGCAGGCATATCAGAGGGACAGGTTTTTCAGATATAAGCTGCCTGAAATTCACAATAAACTTCTGCAGACACTGTTGATGAAAAAGATTGTCGAAACAGACAATCCGACGAGCGTGTCCGATGCTTTGCTGAAAGGCCTCAAAAAAGCATTGAATTCATCTCAGTTTGATTTCGATTATTTTATCGCGCCTTTAAGGAGCTTGGTCCCCCGGCCTAATCCATATTCTCTGTATATGACTCAGTATTTGCTGGAGGTGATGATAGAAGACTCCAGCGTAATAGACATTTACGGTACTGATGAAGAAGTCTACAGCGTTGTCAACTCGGTGTTCAGCGAAATCAACGCGCGTTTTGAACGCACAGAAGAAAAGATCAACGCTGAACTTGCCGCCAATACTTCTCTGGTGCCTGGTTCCAGAGAATATGATATGGCTGTAGAGGAATTGACCAAGAAAAAACTCGGCGAAATGCAGAAGCAGGGGGCATGATGACCGGTAGAGTCGCTTTTTTGTTCCCCGGTCAGGGGTCGCAATATGTGGGTATGGGGAAGGATTTTGCAGAAAAATTTTCCACCGCCCGTGATGTTTTTTCGACCGTAGACCGGATCTGCGGAAAATCGATATCGTCGCTTTGTTTCAACGGTCCGATCGAAGCGTTGACGATTACCGATACACTGCAGCCGGCTGTCATAGCGGTGGATCTCGCGATCCTCGGCGTGCTCCGGGAGCGCGGTGTAGAACCTTATATGTCGGCAGGTCACAGCGTGGGGGAATATGCCGCGCTGGCATCGGCCGGTGTTGTGGATTTTCCGGATGCCCTCAGGTTGGCTGCCAAACGGGGGGAGCTGATGCATCGGGAGGCGATGGCTCACCCGGGTGGTATGGTGGCGGTCATAGGCCTCGACTTGGCCTCGGTGCGCCGCATCACCGAAGAAGCTGGAGAGATGGGGGTGTTGGATGTTGCGAACCACAATGCAGCCGAGCAGGTCGTAATAACGGGCGAGTCGGCTGCATTGAAGCGGGCCGTATCCATTGTCAAGGAAATGAAAGCAAGGGCCGTTCCATTGAAAGTCAGCGGTGCCTGGCACAGCAGGCTGATGGCAGACGGTGTCTCCGAATTCAGGGAATTAATGGAGGAGCTGAATTTCAAGCCTCCGCAGAGCCTGATGATTTTTAACTCAACCGCCGACTCTGAATCCGATCCGGTGAAGATCAAAGAAATGATGGCCGGCCAACTCGTCAAGCCTGTTCTGTGGTACGATACGGTGCGCCGCATGGCGGCCGATGGCGTAACCGCATACGTAGAGGTTGGGCCGAAAAATGTACTCGCAGGGCTGGTTAAAAAAATACTCCCTGCCGATTCGAATGCAACCCTGCACAACGTTCAGGATATCGAAAGCCTTGAGCGTTTCATAGAAGACCTCGATTAGTTTCCATCCGGAAATGGTCCTTTTGCCCAATCTCTGTGTCAAACGGGGTTTTTCTCCCCTGGCTGGTGTTCCTAGCCTCGAGTTCCCTGCGGATCAACGAAAGTGTCGTGTTTTTGTCGCTTGCCCAGGTGGGAACCACCAGTTCCCCCGGAGGAGGGTCTCCGGTCAGGCGCTGAATGATCATTCGCTCCGGCAGGATTTCCAGGAAGCGAATGACGAGGTCCACGTATTCCTGTTGTTCAAGGCATCGTAATTCCCCGTTTCTATACATTTTTTCGAGTGCCGTGCCCCGGGTTACATAAAGCAGGTGTATTTTGACCCCGTCGACCGCACACTGCGAAAGAAACCGCGCCGTGTCGAGCATCATTTCAGGCGTTTCACCTGGAAGACCCAGTATAACGTGAGCGCATACCTTGATTCCTTTTTCCGCGGTGGCCGCTGCGCTATTTGCAAAACATGCCGCGTCATGCCCGCGATTGATCCTGGCAAGGGTAACGTCATGGGCTGATTGGAGGCCGTATTCGACCCAGACCATGTAATGTTCATTGTATAAGGCGAGTAGATCCAGTATGCGTCCATCAATGCAGTCAGGACGTGTGCCGACGGACAGCCCGACGATTTCCGGGAACGAAAGTACTTCATCATAAAGCCGCTTGAGTTGTTCGAGGGGACCATAGGTGTTTGTAAAGGACTGAAGGTAGGCGATGAATTTCCTGGCACCGTATCGCCGCTTGAGGTAGGCTTTTGCACGGATTATCTGCTCGCCCGGGGTCATTCCCTTATCTAGCATAAGCCCGGTTCCGGAACCCCTGCGATCACAGAAGATGCATCCCGCCGACGAAATGGTTCCGTCCCTGTTCGGGCAGCTCATCGCTGCATCGATTGCAATTTTTTGAACACGTTCCCCGAATATTTCCCTGAGATATCCAGCATAGTCCCTGTATCTTTTCATTTCTATCCAATAACAGAGCAGAGAGATAAATTCAACAGAGCAGTAGCCGTATAAATTCAACGTTAGACCCCCCCCGCCTTTATTCTCCTTGAGTCAAATCGTTGTCAGTGAAGCGCAAGCGAAACGGTTGTCGTTGTCGTAATCGTCTTTTTGGAGTGTCGAAACGATGTTTTGACCTGGTCCGCACGGCCGGTGTAAGTGTTGGTGGCGCCTGCGGCGCGGGATTTAAAATTTTAGACAGGATTGACAGGATTGACAGGATTGACAGGATGTTGGCATCGCGCAGAGAAAAGCAACAAAAACGGGACACCGGCCCGAGAAGGGTGAGACAAACCAACACGATAATCCCATCAAGTACGGCGATGG
>JAWOBE010000112.1:0-5569 GCA_046498185.1 Desulfatiglandaceae bacterium
CTTGAAGGGAAGTCCAGCGCTTTCCACCGCTGATCGAGCTCTCTCTGTTTCGTTGGAAGAACGAACGAAAATACCAATTTCGTGAGGTAATACTCCTTCGCCGCATCGATCCGAAAGCCAGTTGCCGACCGCTTCGATCTCAGCCTCAGGGGTGTCAAAAACATGAATGCCCGGCTTGGGGCCGTTGAATACCGAGATGGTCCCCCGACGGTCTTCTTTGTTACCGTCAACATCAGAGATTTCCGGACCCAGCAACTTATCGGCCTGACTTCTTATCTGATGCGACGTACGGTAATTGATTTTCAATGTACGAGAGCGCCCACGAATATCAACGCCGAGCGACTTCCACGAGAACGGTTGCTGGAAGATCCGCTGGCCAAGATCACCGGCAAAGAAAAGGCTGTCGGGTCGGCTACTCCCCAGTGCTGCGAGGAATCTCAATTGTGGAACGCTGACATCCTGTGCTTCGTCAACAACAACATAATCAAATGGAGGATGTTTTCCGCCTACAAGTTCAGATGCCAACCGGCTGAACATATAAGGGTATGTTATCAGGCTTCGGCTATCCAAACCGGACCGCACCTGCTCGAAAATCGACCAGAGAACCATGCGCTGCTTTTCCGGCAGCCGAGTCTTTCGTCCTAAACGCGCAACATCCCGGTAGGCTTCCCACGTCTCCAGTTGCCAGGCATCGACCACCTGCTCCCACTCGGTCATCAGGAAATGATGCGAGAACTTGTGGCCATCGACTTTCCCGGCAGCATCTTTGATAAGCTGCTCGATCACCTCCCTTGATGCGATCTGCGGGCGGCCAAAATGCAACTCATAGAGCCTCAGGCCGATTGCGTTCATGGCATGGATTTCCAGTCTTTCACCGACGCGTGGCGTGTTGCTGATCAACCGCACCAGTTTTGTCCTCAGTGCATTCGCCAGAGCATCGGAAAAAGTGGTCAGCAATACCCGGCAATCCGGATTGTTTTGGGCTAGAAATACGGCACGGTGAAGTGCGACAATCGTCTTCCCTGTTCCCGCCGAGCCCGAAACTCTCGCGGGTCCACCGTATTCCCGTTCAACCAACTGCCGTTGGGCTGGATGAAGAAAGACGGTCCATTTCTCCCAGGGATATTCCAACGCGCGTTCCAGTTCTTCGACATTGCTCATCACCCGGAAGCGACGTTGCGCATCCGGATGGGCAAAAGGATCCTCCATTGCGGCAACAGGCTGGGCGATTTGCGGGGTCACACCGGTTGCCAGGTCCAGCAACGCTTCAGCGGCCTCACCCGGCAGATGGTCGGCCAGCTCCAGGACAGTTTCCTCATTCGCCTGGCGCACATCCTCCAGCCATTCAGCCGGTACCCCGTATCCCAGTAATTCGTCGTCGGAAACGTCTGTGAACAACGGCGGTTGTACCGCTTCGACATACTTGGGGACGGTGATTTCCTTGACCGTTTCCCGAATTTCAACCAATTGGGCTGCTCCGGTCTTGGGGTGCGTTTCCAGTTTACGTTGCTCAGCCCATCGATAGGCTTTATCATGGTGATCAACATAGCATAACAAGAGACTGGAAGAGGATTTGTGAACGATCAGGCGGATATCCTGGTTTACCCGGACAGAATGAAAAGCCGGGTCCCTGGCCTTTTCAAGTCGGTGAAACTTCATTCCCGGACTGGCCGGATTCATTTGCAGGTCAAAGGCGGTGGTTTTCACTGCCTTCTGCTCCTGGTCAGTCAGCCGGGCGAGGCTATCGGTGAAGGTGTCGGCAATTCGGAATTCCATGTCATTTAAAAGTGGTATTTCTCATACCTGCGCCTGAATGCTTCCTTTGTGCCCTCCATGACATCCAAAACTGCTTGGGTGACTTTCCATTGATCAAGACCACCTTGAGCAAGAACTTCACCGCGCCCGTCTCTCGCTTCAAATGCATAAACGAGTTCTGAATCACCATTCACAGGCAGGTTTGCATTATGTGTTGCTATGATGAGCTGGCGCTTTGATTTAACATTACGAAGCATCGGGATCAATTCCCAAAACACGAAATTTGAGTCTAATTCGTCTTCTGGTTGATCAATTATAAGAGGGCCGCCTTTCTGCGCTAATATAAGAGCTAAGGCTGCTGTATTTCTTTGTCCGTCCGAAAGTGAATCCTCAGCAATACTTCCTGCCGTTGATCCATCGGAACGAAATAGCTTCATGTCAACGGTATCTTGCACCCGTGAATAACGAAGCTTTTCCCATCCTTCAGGGTGTTCCAATATATATTCATATAACTCTTGAGTTAGATCGTCAAAGTCTTCCTGGCTTGCTTTTTCTTCCGTGAAAACGAGATTATTGAGCACCTGCCACGGGGACTTAGCATCTGGTTGTGAAACAAAAAGTCTATACAGTTTTTCCCCACATTCCTCCCAGCGCCTGCCAAGTCTAGTGCGTCTATCAGACGGTGCGAAGCCCTGCCATAGATTCCGGAAACTACCATAATCTTGCTGGTATTCTACAGAGATTTCTATGAAACGTCTCTGTCCTTCTTTAAGTACAGCAAGTTCGTTGGCGCGTTGTGCTGCGTTACCCCGTCCTTTAAATTGGCCCTCCCATATTTGATGCAATTGTTGCATTAGCGATTCAGGGTTACCAGCTAACTGTCTGAGTTGTTCTATTTCTGCGATGGTCTGGTTAATCTCTTTTTCCTTATTCAAACGTGCCTCATTGATTTCCTGCAGGTGCCCGACGTCATCTGGAGTAAGTTTTTTGGCTTCGCACGCTTCTTTGAACCTTTGATCAGCTTGGTCAATCTCGTTCTTGATAGCAGCCCATTCGGGATCATCAGACTTGAGACTTTCAATGCTTGCATTAAATTGACTGACGGCGTCACGGATTGTTTTTGCTAGCGTGTCCTTCGCTTCCTTTATTTTTTCATCAAACCCGCGAAACCAAGCAGCGTGCGGTGAATCTTCTAGGGGGAAGGGGGCATGGGAATCAGCAATCTTTTCAGCCCATGCGGCAACATCGGAGAACTGCTCTCCGGGCTCCCCTAGAATCCCTTCAATATAACGGGCTTCATACTTGAGCTGTTGATGCCTGCGGGCAACATCCTGGATTTCATTGCGGGCTTTCCATTGCCGATCCAGCTCTTGATATTCCTGTTCCAGTCGACTATTCTCTTTCTCTAGTGTTTTTGCCTTACGTAGGTTAGAAAAGGAATCTTGAATTTTTAGTTTTAGTTTGCGCTCTTGATCGGCTAAATCAGCTAGCTCACTTACGATAAATCCATCCACCAGTTCAAGCAATCTCTGGGCTTGCCTAAAGCTACCTTCTTCTATGGTTGACTCCGTTAAATGATTAAGTTGCTGCTGGCTATAGAAACTGATCGGCAGATTGCTAAAAAAGGTATCTGGATCCGGCAGTTCTCTGCCTTGAACAACAGGTCTTCCGTCTTGCCATACAATATGGTCTTCAACGCCATCGGCACTCTTCCAACGCACTTCAAGTTTCGCATCGTTTCCGTTTAGTGTACTTCGTACGCGATTAATCCGGTCATTTGTATCTCGATCAAGATTCTCTGCCTTGTCCTTACCCATCATTAGCCTGAGGTATTCAAGCAATGTTGATTTCCCACTGCCACGGCCTCCGATCACACAATTCATATTTGGCGAAAAGTGGACTTCCTGATCAGCAAGAAAGGCGACATTCTCGATAGATATAGACTGAATTGTAGCCTGCCTTATTCGATCAGCAGGATGCCCATCATTTTCGATATCATCGGGGAGGATAATACGAGATTCGTGGTCCAAAAACGCTTGTCGAAGCGACTCAATCGAAGGTTCGGACATCTTAATCCATGAATATCGATAACCAATGCTATTTGGTAATGGCCTTCCATCCGTGTCGCGTTCAATCAACTTCTTGCTGTCCGAAGACATTACGGTAGCTATGGGCCGGATTCTCCTCCAGTCTTCATAGCAATCATCACCTGATCTCAGAAGCTTCTGGAAAGCTTCACTCATTTTACCTACTGGCTTGGGCACCTCCACCGCTAGAAGTTCTTGATTACGGTATTCTTCCTGTTGAAGCCAGTCACTGATCCTATCATTGTCAAAAAGGCTGTCTTCGAAAACGTGGGGCACAATCACGATTCCACGGCATCGTCCAGATTCATTCGTTTCCTGTACCTTACTCAGAATATCCGTCAACCTTTTCGTGGATTTTGCAAGTTTTCCACCAGAGATTTTTGGTCTATTAACACCGCACTTTGTGAGTATATGGTCGATATCTTCTAGATCTGTATACGGTTCAAACAAACACAGGACATGTATCCCTTTACCAACATCAGCCTCGAATTCAAATCCAGGGAATATTGTTATCTTATGACCATTATCTTTCTCAATCTCATCGAAAGCTTTGTACAAATGAGGAACGAAGTCTTTACACAAGAAGTTGTGGCCTATGATGCCTATGACGTCTAATTGGGATTGGTAACAGGCCTCAGCAAAAGATTTTGCTGCATCAGCTTCATTCCCCGAAGTGATTTTGTCACCATTCCAGTGTTGTGTATCTGCTGGCGTATGCATATGCAGATCACACTTTAACCACTGCATTCCTTTATAGCCCATAAATAACCTCTACCCCTATCCGACTCACTCAAACCTGAAAAACCTTCATCACCTCATCACCAAGGTGGTTGATTACCTTAACCGCAATTCGCCCGGACTCGGGCTTATTGAATGGTCGGGAGATGGCACTGTTGAGGGTAGCCCAAGCTTCTTCATCGATCTCGGCTTTAAGTGTGGTTTTAAGTGACTTGTAAGGATCGTTGGCTCCCAGGAAGTAGGCATGGCGGACGAAAAAGCTTTCCTCGTTGTAGTCGGTATCGATGAACCAGCAGGCGATCCCTTCAGCGCCGTCGCTGCGGACCTCGCCGGTGTTGGGGTGGAACACATCCACCCCATTGATCTTGACCTGAATCTGACCATCATCTGCATCCAAGATATCGATGTCCGGCTCGCCGAAGATCACGAAAAGGTTCCCTTTGCCGGTGTTCTTGAGTTCATCGGACATGTGAAGATCGGCATTCATCCGTGCTTTGAGTACCGGGATTCTTCCGAGCTTATCGAATTCCGATGAATGGGCATCGTAGTTGAAGGCGCAGGTAATAAGCGCATCGAAATCTGCGTCTCCTGCCTCGCGTGCCGCGGCGACCAGATCTGGACGCGATACGGTGCCGAATTCCGGGCCGATGAAGACGGCGGCTCGTTTCTCATTTCCAGCTTCATCATCGCCCTCCACATATATCCCTTCGGCGCAGATGAAATGGCCCGGCCACGGTGTGATGGAGGTGAAATTGATCTTGTCTTCCTTGTGGGCCTGCTGGACACCGGATATCTTGAGGTTATCCAGGACCATTTTGACGAAGTCTTCCTCTTTGCCGGTTTCTTTACCGCCTGTTTGCTTTGTGCCGATCAATTCATCGTTCTCATCCATAGCCAGAACCCGGTGTGGCGCGAGGCTTTCCACCGTGAATGGACCTGCCACGCGTACCTTCCTGCTGTCCTCGTAGGGTTTGTCATAAAGATATTCA
>JAWOBE010000061.1:0-2966 GCA_046498185.1 Desulfatiglandaceae bacterium
GGGGCGCTGGGGCTTCTTATTCCTCCGAGTATATCGCTCATTATCTACGGTATGATAGCAAGAGTTTCCATCGGCAGGCTCTTTGCCGCGGTGATACTTCCCGGTATCATCCTTACGTTTTGTTATATGAGCTATATAGGAATAAGAAGTTACTTTCAACCGGATCTAGCTCCCGCTTTGCCCCCCGAGAAAAGGGTCTCCTTTAGAGAGAAAGTCGCCCTGGCTCGAGGATTGATCCTGCCTGTCTTAATCATTTCAACTGTTCTGGGTTCGATTTTCGCAGGGATTGCCTCCCCTACCGAGGCTGCTGCTGTAGGTGCCGGTGGGGCTTTGGTCAGTGCCGTGATAAACCGCCGGTTCAACTTGGAATTGCTTAAATATGCATGTTACCGGACTATGGCGATTAACGGTATGATTATGTGGATTCTGTTCGGAGCGTCCTGTTTTACCAGCATCTTTTTCCGAACAGGAGGTCAAAGGCTGATATCGGATATGATGCTCGGCGTAGCCTCGAACCCCGTATATGTTTTCATGATTATATTGGGGACCTTGATCGTCCTGGGTTTCTTTCTTGATGAGATAACCCAGCTTATGATCACCGTTCCTGTTTTTTTGCCGATAATTGTCGAACTGGGCTATGACCCGGTATGGTTCGGGGTTCTGTTTATGACCGAGGTGCAGATGGATTATTTGACGCCGCCTTTCGGATTTACCCTGTTTTACATGAAAGGGGTTGCGCCTCCCGAAGTAAGTATGGGAGATATATACCGTTCCATTGTGCCTTTTTTAATTATTCAATTATTTGTGGTATTATTGATCCTATTTTTTCCTGACATCGTTCTTTGGCTTCCCGATGCAGTCTTCGGGCTCCATTAGTGAGATGGCGGGTCAAAACTGACGGCCTCGTAAAAAGTCAAAACAACCATGTCCCTCGGGGTCGGAATCGGCGTCGGTATCGGAAGTTGACGACGACTTTTTCGACCCCGATCCCGACGCCGATAAGGCGGGGATGGTCCTTTTACGATGCCGTCAAAATTGCAGTTTGACCACTCCTCCTTCGTAATTTCAGGGGCATAGCTATTTTTCCTTGACTGACGGTGCGATAGGGTTAAAATCCCGTTTTGCCCGGTGGTGTCGGTTTCAGGCATCTGCATCCTTCCGCCGGGTGGTGAGAACAAATCGCAATGGAGGAATAAATAGAATGCTTTCTGATAAAAAGATAGGCCTCATTGGATCGGGGAATATGGGGACTGCCCTGATTGGTGGGCTGATATCCTCGGGTGCTTCGTCGGCTGAGAAAATCATGTGTTCGGACATAAAGGAGAGCAAGACATCGGCTCTCAGGGAGCGGTTTGGTCTCGAAACGACTTCTGACAACTGCCGGGTTGCCGCTGAATGCGATATCGTCATATACGCGATAAAGCCTCAAATCATGGCAGGAATACTGAAGCAGACCGCTCCGTGCCTGGATATGAATAAACTGGTCGTGTCAATAGCCGCAGGAGTTCCACTGAAAGCGATTGAATCGTGCTTGAAAAAAACTCTCAGGTTGATACGGGTGATGCCTAACGTGGCTTCGGCGGTGAGGGAAAGCGCAACCGGTATTACGGCGGGGGAGCACGTGTTGGATGGCGACCTGGATCTTGCACGGGCCATATTCGGCTCGATCGGTAAAACCGTGGTGGTCGATGAATATTTGATGGATGCGATAACCGGGTTGAGCGGAAGCGGGCCGGCTTATATCTTTTTGATTGTCGATGCACTTGCCGACGCTGGCGTGAAAGTGGGCCTGTCGCGTGAGGATGCGCTTTGTCTTTCGGCCCAGACTCTGCTGGGGGCTGCCAAGCTGTTGATGGAAACCCATGAGCATCCCGGTAAATTGAAAGACAGCGTCACCTCCCCTGGAGGCACGGCGATTGCGGGCCTTCATACCCTTGAAGAGGGAGGCCTCCGGACCACCCTGATAAATGCCGTGGAGGCAGCCACCAAGAGGGCGAATGAACTGGGAAAGGCCATGATCGAAAACTTTTCGAACAACCGTTAAAGTTTTCCCCGGATGCGCATAAGTTGAGTGCGCGGTTATTTTATAAAGCCTTCAGCAATTGGTTGGCCGCGATCAGCATCGGGTCCCATGTGGGGCCGAAGGGAGGCGCGTAGGCCAGGTCGCATTGCGAAAAAGCCTCGATGCTCATATTCTGCTGGAGTGCCACGGCGATGGCATTGACCCGATGCGCCGCCCCTTCCTTTCCCAGCAGCTGGGCTCCCAGGAGCCGACCAGAGCGTTTGTCCCCCACCATCTGCACGTAGAACGGGCTTCCGCCCGGATGTCCATGGGCGCGGCTGCGGGCCTTGATCATCACCTCCGCCGGTTCGAACCCTGCTTTTTCGGCTTCATACATACTCAGGCCGCTGCGAGCGACCTGCAGATCGAACACCTTGAACACCGCCGTCCCGGCTACACCAGCAAGCTCGACGTTCCCGCCGGTGACATTGTCGGCTACGGCCCAGCCTGCCCGGTTCGCACGAAGCGCGAGAGGTATCCATGTTTTTTCCCCTGTTACAACATGGTATGCATCGGCACAGTCCCCGGCCGAATAAATTTGCGGATCCGACGTGCGGCATGATCTGTCTACAGAGACTGAATGCCCTGGGCCCAGCTGGAGTCCTGCATCTTTCGCGAGCTCGCTGTTGGGTTTGACCCCGACGGCCGCCAGCACCATGTCCGCTTCCAGCTCCAGGCCTTCCGAGCATCGAACGAGGAAAGAGCCGTTTCGGGATTCTATTTTTGCTATTTTATGGCCCGGGTGAAGAGCCGCTCCCTTTGCTTCGACTTCCGCATGCACGATTTCGGCCATTTCCCTGTTCATCCAGGGTAGAAACTCGGCCCTGGGTTTTACAAGGCTGACGGAGAGTCCGCGTTCGCGAAGCGCCTCGCACATCTCCAGCGCAATATAACCCATGCCGAT
>JAWOBE010000075.1:0-3321 GCA_046498185.1 Desulfatiglandaceae bacterium
TTAGAAAGATAAAAATGTGATCGTGGTTTGATAGAAATATTCAGTTTCAACTGGGCTTGACGATGAATTGTGTGATATGGAGTTCATTATGGAAAATAACCATGGAGACTTAAAAAAGAACATACGCAAAAAGGGTATTGCCTTGGTCGTAGTACTCGGGTTTCTGGCCGTGCTAACCTTGATGGCGGTGGGGATGGCGATCTCCATGCGCACGGAGCGGCTGGCGTCCCGCAGCTATCTGGACATGGTCAAGGCGCGTCTCTACTGCGAGTCCGCGCTGGCGGATTCGATGTCGTTCCTCGAAGAAGCCGCGTACGGTGTCGGCCTGAACGCAGGGGAGGAATGGAACCCGAAGAATAAGGTCATGCCCAACTTCCGGGACTATTTCCTCAAATCCGGCTCAGGAGAGCGACCGATTATATATTTTAGACAATGGAACGCTTTCCCTGAACACTACATACTGCCATCCATCAAGACAGAGGTGGGAGATCCTGATGCGGATGTCTTTACCAACTCACTGATCAACGGGACTGGAACCAACTATATCAAGTATATCCCCGGACGCCTCTGGAGAGGGTTTGTTGAGAGTAGCGGTGGTATCGGTTCTGAAAGATTGCAGGGCAAGGCGCAATGGATGCATGTCAAAGACGACGACAAGGTGGTCGGTCGTTTCATGTATGTAGTTATAAATACGACCGGCAGGGCGGATGTCAATTATGTGGAACGCAAGATTCAGCCTTCGGGAATGCGCATCAATGGCCGTCCGCTGAAATCCATACCGCCAGACGATGCAGGTTATCAGACTTTTCTGGATGATCGGCGCGAAGATATCCGCTATGAGACATTCCGCGACATGCGGGATGCAAATATAACCCTTTCACCTCATGAGCAAGGGGGTGGTCTATGGAACATCGAAGGCGAGGCGCCGGTGGATATTACCAGTTTCACCTATTTCCGGCCCATGCGCAAGATCACGGCTACTGACGGTGAAGACATTACGGTGGAGTTTGTCCCCGTCTATCTCGATCCACAACAAGATTCTCTTTCGGCCTCCAAATCCGATGTCGAGGAGGCCTTCGAGCGAGTGATTGATGGTGGGGAGCGGGTGCAGAACGACGGGGCGGACTGGAAGGATGCTCCTGGCGCCTGCGACAAGACAGATCTTTACAACCTGTTGGAAGATTATATCGACGACGATCACGAGCCCCATGACCCTGAGGGCCCGAGCTGCGAAGCGGTGCCCATGGTCAATGAAGTGTATGTAACCAAGAACAACATCGCGGTAGAGGTATGGGAGCCGTTTGTTGGCTCGAACCGTTTCGAGAACACGTTTGAAGTGGAGATAGAGTTGAACGGGGCCAAGCAGCCGAAAAACGGCCCTTCGTCCCGTAATGTGCCCGATCCCTTCAAGCCATTCGATCCCGAAACTGTCAGTTTCGCACAAACAACCCCCTTAACCAAAGCTGTTGACAACTTGGTGGTGACGGTTCTTGACGATGGCACCGTGCTTGACCGGGTCGATTTCGGAAAGTTCTCCAATTCCATTGATCTGGACACGTCTTGGGAGTGTAACGACCCGCGCTTCAATCATGATGAATCGCAATGGAAGGAGGCGGACTCCCCTTCTTTGGGCGATATCAATGAGGTCGCTCTGCAGGGCATGGCCGACAACGCTGCCAGCGTTGGGAATGACGACTATGTCCGCGACGGCGACTATCTGATGTATTGCGCCAACTCGCCGCTGGTATGCAGCGGGGAATTGGGCTATCTGCCGGTGGCGCCCTGGCGGACCCTCAAGCTCTACAACGACCCGCGCGATACGCGTTCCGACGTTGAGAACATGGACCCCGTACTCGACTATTTCACGGTATTGCCGAACAAAGAACCCATGTACGGATTGATTAATCCCAACGAAAAATTTGACAATCACTACGATATTTTGAAAGCATTGCTGGGCACCGGAAATGAATGTTGGCAGCTCTTTCCCGGCGACGATTCGTCTAATAGCTCTGCCTTGAATGATAACATTTTTCGCAATATCAAAATAGTAACGAATCCTTTCATCAACATTTCTGATGTCGGTCGGCATATTTACACAAACAAAGTCTCCAAGTCCGAGCTACGCACGGAAGGCCCAATGCGACGCCACTCTGCCCTGGCCAGCGTGAGAGGTCAGGTCTACACCGTCCTGCTGTGGGGGCAGGCGCTGGGTGAAGGAGAGGGCGAGGATTGGGACAGCTATCCGATCCTGGCCGAGGCCCAGGCAGTGGCAATGGTCTGGCGCGATCCATATCCCAACGAAAATGGCCAGCACGAAAAATTCGTCCGTTTTATGCGTTGGTTTGAATGAGACCAGAACTCAGTAATGCGCCTCAAAATGCGGAAAACGATTTTCGAGTAGGCAGGGGATTCCCCTGACACAGGACGAGCCAGGGAAAAGATTAAGACCTTTAATTGCAGTTCAGACTTCAGCCAGCTCGGCAGCCCATTTGACAAAGTATAGCAATATAACTGATCCGGCCTTGGGACAAAAAAAATTAATCGTTGATGAAGCGATTATTCCGGATAGACCTGTATTTGATTATTCTGTCACTACGAGTATGCCTGAATCTCTGACCATAGACGGCGCCTTGGATGGTATTGCCCATATCCTGGAAGTATTTTATGGAATCAGTGAAGACCAGTTTGATCTTGCCGCTGAAATTACCACTACAGCCCTGGATCTGATTATTCAAAACACCAAAAAAGCAGTCGAAAATCCAAATAATCTGGAAGCCAGAGAGGCTCTGGGTCTGGCAACAGACTTAGGGGGATATGCAATTATGATCGGCGGAACCAATGGTGGACATCTTACCAGCTTTTCTTTAGTGGATATTACCTCTCATGGCAGAGCTTGCGGAATTATGAATCCCTACTATACAGTATTTTTTGCCCCCGCTATTGAAAAACAGTTAAAAATAATAGGGAAGGTTTTACAAAGTAATGGTATGGTTTCTAAAGATATTGAAAAATTATTCGGAAGAGATTTGGGTGTTGCAGTTGCCACAGGTTTAATAAATTTTAATAAAAGTATCAAGGCACCCAGTACATTAAGAGAAATTCCCGGATTTACTGACCAGCATATTAACAAAGCCTTGGAGGCAGCCAAAAATCCACAATTGGATATGAAATTAAAGAATATGCCGATTCCTCTTAATGCTGATTTGATTGATGATTACATGGCTCCTATCTTAAAAGCTGCAAAAATTGGAGATTTTTCAATCATTAAAAATTTATAATACTCATTATAATTTATTTAACCATAACCGCTTTCATTAAAGG
>JAWOBE010000090.1:0-8664 GCA_046498185.1 Desulfatiglandaceae bacterium
GCGACTTTTTTACCCGCATCATATACAATAACCCTATCGGTAGGCAAAAGCCGGGAATTTTGAATAGACCCGGCCATAGCAGAACCTGCCAGAAACAGGGATAATAAAATGGCGACTGTAACAGATATTTTCGGGTGTTTCATAAAACCTTCTCCATCTTCGATAAAATATTGGGTTTGTTAAATAGTAAAATAGACATTAATAATGAATAATTTTTTGAATAACCATAGTATATTCAATTACATCATGTCAACAAAATTTGCCATTTATTTTCTAAAACCAAAATCTAACCCTGATTGAATCCGACCAGATAAACAGAGTCAATTTTTTTTGTAATTCAATATATCGCCCGGCCCGGACAAGTCACGGATTACCTCAAAATATCCATAGATTACACAGATTTTCACAGATTGAGGGATTAACCGAGAGCTTGTAAAAAATCATCAACAGGTGGGCTATGATGAAAGACAATCACTGCTTTTCTGTTCGATTACTTGAGTCTTGTTTCAAGTTCTCTGAGGAAAATAAACCCCCTTCGTCTGGCTGCCAATCAGCGGCGAGGCTTTTTGTGTCCATTGAATTTGCTGGTTCAAGTGACCCAAATCTTCTGGTCGTGTAGCATTTTAGGAAAAATAAATCCTTAAGAAGTCATCTCTTGAAATCCTGGACTGAGTAAGAATCGTTCGTAAAGTCGATTTTTTTATGATTAAAAAATTCGGAATCGTAAGCAGAATGCATGTGCCATCGGGATTTTTCTTCTGCATCGCGATATGACTTCCTTCCCGGATCATCCGAAAACCAAGTTGCTTCAGAGTATTCAGAACTTTCAGAAGGGCAGCATCTGGTGGAAATCTGGTCATTGTAGCAACACCTGAGCCTCGGCTATGAATGCTTCGAGAAGAGGAGGATCAGAATCGATTTCGTCAAGACCGAAAGTGTCGATATGAAATTTGATGGCTGATTTCACATCCTCCAGGACGGATTCATAAGAGTGTCCCTGCCCTACGACCACCCCTTTCAAGCCAAGCGGATAGGCAACGTATGTGTCGGAATGCTTTTCGACGACTATCTTAAATTGTTTCATATTTTACACTCCAATATTCAGGCTGTTTCAAATATTATAAATTATATCACGCATCTGAAAATTTGAGAATCATTAAAGTTTTATTCTGCCGAATATTTGGGGGCATGGTATGGAATGATTACGCCGAAATTGCGCCGGATCTTGGTCCGTACAGTCGAAAAATATCACCGAACGTAAGCAGGCTGAGTCCCAAAGGAAGGCTGCGCTTGAAGAGCTCAGGGAATACAAAACGCACCTGGAAGAACTTGTAAGGGTACGAGAGGCGTTGAAACAGCCATAGACAGATGTCTGCCTGGCGGTCAAGTTGCTTGACCGAAGCGCTTTGCTGGAGCTTCGGCAGTATAGCCCTGGCGATTTCCTGGTGCACAATTCCAAATACTTTATCAGGTAAAGGACTGATTGCGGTGGGCGGAGTGGACTTCGACAACCTTTCCAAAAAATTTATTGACATACTTAAGCCTTGTTGAGTATGTAATTAACTAAATTGACTACCCTATAAAAATATCAAAAAAAGCCGATGATAGAAGAAATTGACCAGTGTTTGAGCGAGTGGATCACCAGCGTTTGTTCTGAAGAAATCGAAGTGTCGCTGCGACCTCCCGGGCAGATGGGGGATAAAAAAATGGTGGGGCTTTATTTGAAAGATATTCTTCCTTCGGCACCGCACCGGGGCGCACGGAGACCACCGCTGCAGGTTTCACTGCGCTACCTGATTACCACCTGGGCCAAAAGTCCGCAGGAAGCGCATCAGATCCTGGGTCAGCTTTTGTTTGCGGCCATGGAACATCCCGGATATGAAGTGGAGCTGGCACCCATTCCGGCCGAAGTCTGGAACGCATTCGGCATCATTCCCATGCCCGCTTTCATGCTTCGCCTGCCCCTGCGGGTTGAGCGTCCGGAAAAGCCGGTGCAGCTGATACGATCACCCATCGAAATTACAAAATCGAGCCTTGCAAGTATGGGAGGTACGGTCATGGGGCCGGACGAAATTCCGCTGACCAATGCCCGTGTGGAGCTTTCCACTCACAATTTGGTTGTGCGAACCGATACTAAAGGACGTTTTATCTTTCCGGCCGTACCAACCCAACCGGCCCAAAAAAAGGTCTGCATCACTGCCCGCGGCCGGAAGCTTTTCAAAGAGGTTGATTTTACAAAGGTTAAACAGGAACCTTGGATTATTTACTTTGACGTATTGGAGGTCTGATATGCCGACTTATATGACACCCGGAATTTATATAGAAGAGATTTCCGGAGGTACCCGGCCTATTGCGGCGGTAGGTACCAGCACGGCAGCGTTTCTTGGGGTGGCGCCGGCTGTGGGTAAGCATCTGAATGAGCCGGTTGCAGTCAGCAACTGGTCACAATTTGTTCGGGAATTTGTTGACGAAGACAGCTCCAGCACGGACTTGGCCCGTGCGGTATTCGGTTTTTTCAACAACGGCGGCAGCCGCTGCTACGTGGTTAATGTCGGCAAGGGCAATCCCATTGCCGGCGACGAGCGCAGGCGGGCCGGAATCAGTGCACTGGAAACTGTGGATGAGGCCAAAATCATTGCCGCGCCAGGCTATACTGATATCTTCTCCTACGAGGCTTTGATTTCGCATTGCGAAAAGATGAAAAATCGGTTCGCGATTCTTGATTCTCCGGTTCGGGTGGACAATCTGGACGCTCTGAAAAAGGTGGGAACTGTCGGAGCGGCGGGCAGCAGCCAGGAGGAAGAGGAAATGCACGGAGCCGCTGCCGCGAATGCCCTTCGTCCAAGGCAAACAGACTGCGCGGCATTTTACTTCCCATGGATTGCAGCCCGGGATCCATTATCCAGCGGCGCGATTGTAAAAACACCGCCCTCCGGTCATCTTGCCGGAGTGTATGCCCGGACGGATGCGACCCGAGGCGTGCACAAAGCCCCCGCCAACGAACCGATTCGCGGAGCCCTCGATCTGTGCTACAAAGTGACCCGCGAGGAACAGGGTGAACTCAACGCGGCCGGGGTAAATTGTATCCGAATTTTTCCGGATGCCGGCATCCGTGTCTGGGGAGCGCGCACCCTGAGTGCGGAAGCGGATCAATGGCGCTACATCAGTGTCCGCCGCCTGTTTAACATGATCGAAGAGTCGATCGAGAGAGGCACGAGCTGGACCGTATTCGAATCCAACGACTCCAGAACCTGGAAGTCGATCGAACGCGATATCAGAGCTTTTCTCACTTTGATTTGGCGTGATGGCGCACTTAAGGGAGATACGCCTGAAAAGGCATTCTTTGTGAAATGTGATGAGGAGACCAATCCGCCTGAGGTAATTGATGCCGGAAGACTGGTAACCGAAATTGGGATCGCACCGGTCAAACCCGCCGAGTTTATTATCTTCCGGATTTTTCAATGGATTGGCGGCGGCCCCGAAGAAGAAGGGGAGGCTGGTGAGGCAACCGCGGAAGCATCTGAAGGTTAAGGAGGCGAAACATGCCGGAGACCGAAATTTTCCGACTCTATAATTTTGTGATTGATATCCAGGGTGTAACATCCGGATATTTTACAGAAGTCAGCGGCCTGAGCATCTCAGTTGAATCGATTCCCTATCGCGAAGGCGGCGGAGCACCGGCTGTGCGCAAGCTCCCGGGGCGTGTCGACTATGGTGATGTCACACTCAAATGGGGTATGAGTGAATCGACCGAACTTTGGGAATGGCTGATGACTACGGTGCAGGGCAATGTGGAGCGAAAGGAGCTGTCCATCATTTTATTGGCTCCCGATGGTCAGCAGGAGAACACCCGCTGGAACCTGCACAACGCATGGCCTACTGCCTGGCGCGGCGCCCATCTGAGAGGCGACGCACAGGGGGTTGCAATCGAAACGTTAACTATTGCCCATGAGGGCATCGAACGCGCATGATATCTCTGTTGGGAAAGTACTTCCGAAAGTGGCTGCTGCGGCTGGCCCTGGCTGCCCGGGACGGGGCAGAAGCCGCTGCCTCCCGGTTTGCACCTGTGGATGAAACAAAGGCAAAGGAAAAAGAGAAGAAAATTCGGCCGGGTACGTTTGAAACAGCCCGATTCCATGGACCGCCGGACCATTGGATTCAGCTGGTGAAACGCCACGCGCCGGAATTGCTTCAGCCGGCACCTCCGCATGATGTTCCATTTGCGGCATCACGGGTATTTGATGAGCATGCCGCTATGGATGAATCCGATGAAGTTGATCCTCAGGGCTTAAAGTACGGCAATGAGGCTTTGGAGAACGTATGCGGACCGGCCGATCAGTCTTTGTCCTTAGAATTGCCGAAAAAATCGGTGGAGTTTGATGCCCGGACGGCATCATTCGACAAAGATCCTGATAGCGTTTTTATCCAATTTTCTGAAGCTGCTCCAAAGACTCCCATAAATTCCAGACGCGGAAGTGCATTTTTTACGCCATCAGCGAATCAAACAGGTAATATAAACAGGCGCCCGTCGAAGGCATCACCGATGGAGCAAGAGAAAAAGAAAAGACTGAAATCTCCAAACCCTGAACGGAGCGATGAATCGGTCTTTTCCTGTGCACCGGCTGCACAGCAGAGAAAAGAAGAAGCAACGGTTGAACGAATATC
The DNA here is from genome assembly GCA_046498185.1 of Desulfatiglandaceae bacterium. GTDB lineage: Bacteria > Desulfobacterota > DSM-4660 > Desulfatiglandales > Desulfatiglandaceae > CAYXDR01. Next base: position 4,666 of record JAWOBE010000090.1, read on the forward strand.
CTTTGCAGCGTTTCCTTTGCCGGTTGCCGGTCATGCCAAAAACATCCGGCCGGGTGAGACGGATGAAAAAATAATCCAGCCGGATTCCAATACAAAATTCCGTCCCGGGAGACGAAATGACAGGTATGCGGTGCAATCGGATCTGCAGGCGGAAAAATCTCGGAAATTTTCTCAATTCGATTCGAAAATGACTGCTTTCAGAGAAGTAGAAAGTCACATCGTTTATGAGAAAAATCCGGGACCGGAGGAATTTTTAATGCCATCGGCAATCTCCCCGGCTGTCCCGGGCCAACCTCCAGTGCCGCAAATAAAAAAGAGCCGAAATGGTTTCAAACGTTCTGAGAAAGGTCCGATGAATGCGGGGCAGCGTCTGGTCCATCCGTTTGAGAAGAAAGAAGCAATTGAAATGAAACCCTCCGGGCCGCCAGTATTGCACTGGCCTGATCTGCCGGGCGAAAACAGCTCCGGAAATGTTTCAGGCTCGCTATTCAGCGCAGAATGGCCGAGTTTGCCCGAAGAAAAATCGATTGACACAAGGTCGGTATTGCAGCAGATGGAAACCCGTTTTACTGAAACGGAACCGGGTGAAAGCGAGCGCTTGAGGAGGCTCGATGAAGAACAGAAGGGGATGAAATGGATCGCGTTGCATTTTTAATTGAAAACTCTGGTGAAAGAATCGGCTGCCTGTTAAATCCGGAAAGCCTGGTTATACGCCGTCAGGCTGGAGTCCGCGCCCGTCGGTCTGCCGGTGGACTGGTCGCCGGTGCAGATCTGGCAGATGATCAAGTGCTTTACTCCGGCGGAGGCAACACCGAGTTAACCATGAATCTGCTATTCGATGTTACCCTTGCCGGATCTTCCATTTCCACTGAAGATGTCCGCGATCTCACAGGCCCATTGTGGCGTTTGGCCGAAAATTCTCAACAGCCCGGCAGTTACGGCAATCCGCCGATCTGCCGTTTTGTGTGGGGCAAGAGCTGGCATATTCCGGGCATAGTGTGGTCCATCGCCGAAAGGCTTGAATATTTTACGAAAGATGGACTGCCGCGTCGCTCTTTTTTGCGGCTGCTCTTTCGAAGGGTTTTGGAATCACCGCATTCCCGTAATGCAGCAGCAGGTGCTAAACTTCCGGTTGCCGGACAAACTCCTGGCCTTCCGGGATTCGGCCAAGAGGCGGAGTCTCATGAAATACTCAGCGGCGAACGCCCCGACCAGATCGGGCACACCTTTTATGATGATCCGGCCAAGGGGCGTGCCGTGATGTTATACAACAACATTGACGATCCGCTGCGTATTCCGCCAGGCACGATCCTGGATTTGCCGCCGGTATTTGAATTGGAAAATTTGCTTTGAGTTCAATTGTTACGATACCGAAGTTGTCCATTGAAATGGATGGTGTGCCGATCCTTCCGGAGGTTGCGCGGACATTGGCCGAGGTGCGTGTGCATCAGGGTTTATCGCTTCCCACCGTTTGCGAATTGACCTTCCGGGAACCGGGGAGTGAATTGTTTGATGACGCTGCTTCGCTGCCGGGCACTTTGCTGCAGATTCGGGTCGAAGGCTTTCACGAAATTCTTTTTTCTGGTGATATAACAGCGGTCAGCTATGAATATGGTCCCTCCCGTGAAAGACGGGTACGTATCCGGGGGTATGACAGCCTGCATCAGTTGCGTAAACGACAACCGGTTGGCGCCCATGTGCAGGTCAGCTTGGATGAATTGGCTCAAACACTGGTTGCGAATCTCGGACTGCGTGTCGAAGCAGTTGATCCCGGGCCGCTGCGGCAAAATGTTATTCAGTACAACCAATCCGATTTCGAGTTGATGGCCGAAGCTGCAGAGAAATGCGGACTCTACTTTACCTTGCGCAACGGCATCCTGCACTTGATTACACTGGAAGGCATCGGAACGGCGGTTGCTTTGGCGCTGGGGTCTTCGCTGCTTGAAGCGCGCATTGAAGTGAATACGGATTCCATTTGCCGGTCCGTGGAAACTACCGGCTGGGACTCCCGCCGGGTTGAATCGGTCAGGGGTCGGGCAGATCGGGCACGTGTCAGCCGGCAGATTGCAGTTCATTTGACACCCGAGCGGGTGGGCGGCAGCGGCCATCGCACCATAGTCGATGCAGCTGTCCTGGATGATCGCCAGGCAGATGGGATTGCGCAGGCTGAACTTGACCGGCGGGCGGCCTGTGAAGTTGTCCTATGGGGGGTTGCAGAGGGAGACACGCGCCTGCGGCCGGGCACGCCGGTTGAAATCAGCGGAGTGGCGCAATCCCTCTCAGGGCGTTATGTTCTGACAACCGTCAGACACATCCTTGACCATAGCCGGGGATACATTTGTGAAATTGAAACCTCTCCTCCCCGACCCGGATCGCAGCCCGGCGGAGCGGGTTTCACCCTGGGAATTGTGAGTCAGGTCGATGATCCTGATAATATGGGGAGGGCTTGTGTCACATTGCCAAATTATGGGGGAGTTGAGACCGGTTGGCTGTCTGTTCTGGTGCCGGGCGCCGGACCCGATAAAGGGCTCATTGCACTGCCTGACGTGAATGACCGGGTTCTGGTGCTCCTGTTAAACGCCGATCCCAATCAGGCGGTCGTATTGGGCGGGCTTTATGGCGCAAACGGTCCTCCGGATGCGGGTGTGGAAGACGGAATGGTTCACCGGTATACTTTCATGACGCCCGGTGCCCAGCGTATACGGTTGGATGATCAGGCCGGAAGCATTCAGCTTGAAAACAACAGCGGCGATTTCATCCGTTTAACTCCTGAAGAAGTCCGCTTTGGCGACAGCCGGGGCAGCCTGATTGAACTTGCACCCGGCCGCTGCCGCATTCATTCTGCTGTCGATCTTGAGATCGGCGCACCCGGCAAAAAGGTAACGATCAGCGGACAGGCCATTGATTTTGAAAGTGCCTGATGAACTTATTGACTGAAGATGCTATTGTTGTATGTACACATGAGGCAGGTATCGTAAAGCTTGTGGCCGGCCAGACATTGGTAAGCATCGGGGGACGCAGGGTTTTGGTGGAAATCGACCCACAGGGCCGCCCCATTTCAGGCTGTCCGAACGTCGGACCCGGAATCAAAGCCTGCCTGACCACACTGGTGGTCAAAGAAGGCTATTCCGATCTGCTGCGGATTGATGGAAGGCGCGTTTGCCTTGATACTGTAACGGGTTTAACCGACGGCACTCCACCGGGCACCGTCAAGTATAAAGTCAATAAACCCGGGCAAAACCTGGTAAAGGAAGTCAAATGAAAGCACCATTGTATCGTGCATGGCGATTTGTGCATCCGGATTTTGATATTGAACAAAGCCGTGCCGGCATCCAAATATCAAGCACGGGCGGCATTCAGATGGTTGCAGAGCAGGCTGCGGTGCGTCAGTCCATCCTGCTTTTGCTGACAACGGCGCCTGGAGAGCGGGTGATGCGCCCCAATTACGGATGTGATTTGCAGAAATTGGTATTCTCACCCAACGATGCAACCACTCATGGTTTGGCCATTTATTATGTCCGCCGGGCCCTGCAGCGCTGGGAGCCCCGCATTGATATTCTGCGGCTTGACGCAGAGGCCGACGGAAAGGATCCCGGACGTATGGATATTGTTCTGGAATATCGAGTGCGCAAAACTGCCCAGCGCGAAAATTTGATCATCTCGGTGCCCTTGACCGAGGAGGTGCGCTGATGTCTTTGCGTTCACCCAATCTTGATGACCGTCGTTTTGAGGATCTGGTCGAGGAAGGACGTCGGCGTATTGCCCAATCCTGTCAGGAATGGACAGATCTGACGCCCGGAGATCCCGGCATTGTAATTTTGGAGGTTTTCGCCTACCTGACCGATATTCTTCTTTACCGGTTGAATCGTTTGCCGGAAAAAGCCTATATTGAATTTTTGCGTTTGATCGGCGTGAACTTGCACCCTCCTGCAGCTGCGGGTGTTCATCTTCGTTTCCGGCTCGCCCGTCCCCAAAACCACCCGGTTAATATTCCAAAAG
>JAWOBE010000033.1:0-6800 GCA_046498185.1 Desulfatiglandaceae bacterium
TGATTGATGACCATGATGTACTGGTAAGTGCAGCCACCGGTTCAGGCAAGACATGGATAGCCTCTGAAGCCATAAGATCCTGTTTAAGAGGAGGCAGGCGGGTTTGGTATGCTTCTCCTCTTAAGGCGCTTTCCAATTCTCTCTACCAGGAATTTTGCGCGGAATTCGGTGCTGAAAATTGCGGCATCTTGACAGGGGACCGAAAGGAAAACCCCGATGCACCCGTGATTGTCGGCACCACCGAAATCCTTCGAAACCAGCTCTACGATGCGATGCACACCGGCACCAGCTTGAGCTCGGATCTGGTTGTGATCGACGAAGCACACTACCTGGCGGACCCGGACAGAGGCGTTGTATGGGAGGAAGTGCTCATTTACCTGCCTGCCAGGGTGCATGTGCTGTTGCTGTCGGCCACCGTTTCCAATTCCGATGAAATAGCCGGGTGGCTCGCCTCCATAAGAGGTGCCGCGCCGAAGGTGGTTTCGAGCTCCGAACGCCCGGTTCCGCTGGAAATGCTTTTTTTGTCTCCGGAAGGAAATTTGATGCCTTTCAGCGGTAAAAAGGGACTCTTCCCCGGGGTGAAAAAATTTCTTCATGGGCATGCCAAGCGCAGGAAGCGTGATTTGATGAATTTCGGGCGGATTATCTCGTATCTGCGGGAATGTAATCTGCTCCCTGCGATATTTTTCCTGAAATCGAGGCTCGATTGTGACCGTGCACTGGCTTCATGCCCTCCTGTACCGGGAAGGCGGCGGCTGATGGCCGGCGAGATCGGCGGGTTTGTAGAGGCCTACCCCCACCTTAAAAAGCACCGGCAGATGAAGGCGTTTATGGAATCAAGGGTGGTTTCCCACCACGGCGGGCAATTGCCGTACTGGAAGGTATTGATCGAGCGTTTGATGAGCCGCGGGTTTTTGGAAGCGATTTTTTCCACGTCCACGGTAGCCGCAGGTGTGAATTTTCCGGCAAGAACGGTCGTGTTGATGAATAGCGATCGGTTCAATGGCCGCGAGTTCGCAGATCTTACTGCGACGGAATTTCACCAGATGATCGGGCGCGCCGGGCGCAGAGGCAAGGACAGGGTGGGGTTTGCGCTGGTGATCCCGGGGCCGTATCAGGATTTGGAGCATATCCATTCGCTTACGAAAGCCGAGCCGGAACCGATTAAAAGCCAGATCAAGATTAATTTTTCGATGACGCTTAATTTATTGCTTTCGCATCAACCCGATGAGGTCAGGGAATTGCTTGATCGTTCATTTGCAGCTTACCAGAGCCGGGAGATCTCCCCTGCATTGAATAAGAGGTGGGAAAGACTGGTTGAATCGATAAAACATATGCTTCCCGAAGCCAGGTGCGACAGCGGGGATCCGTCTGCGATTGTGGATTACATGCGGGAACGCTCCGGGTTGAGGGATCGGATCAAGGCCCTTGCCCGCCGGAGATCTGCCGGGCACCAGACAATGCTGCGTGAACTCGAACCTGGTATGATCGTAGAGCACAAAAACGGCAGGATTTACCTTGTCTGCAGGGTTTCGGTTTCCGGAGAAAGCAAAATCTACCAAGCTTGCCCTGTCAGCCAGGCAGATGCGAAGGCATGGAAAAAGGCCAGGTTGACCAGGATCAGTCCTGCCAGGATAAAGCACATTTTCAACGAACGCATAAACATTCCGAACGATTGCAGCAGGAAGCAGTTGACCGATCTGGGGAAGTCTATAGATCCGGGTTCACTCAGCCGCCTTGAGAAAGACCGGGACGATGAAGATAAGGCGGAAACGCTGCGTCTGGAACGAATGCTCAGTGAAATGCCTTGTGAGAATTGCCCGCATTTATCGGTGTGTCATGGGTCCGGCCGGATGGAGCCCGGCTCCCCGATCGGGGAATTCCTTAGATTTCTTCCGTTGATGGAACATACGCGAGCCGGTCTCTGGATAAGCTTCCGGCGGCATCTCAGGTTTCTTCGCGATACCGGTTTTGCAACTGCCGACGGGCGCCTTACGTCCGACGGTTACTGGGCCTGCAACCTGCGCGTGGATCAGCCGCTTTTGATTGCAGAGGCTATCCGCAGGCACTGCCTTGATGATGCTTCCCCGGCCGGGCTGGCCTCCGCCCTGGCTCCATTCGTTTGGGACAGGGGAATCGAGATAGATACTCTCAGTAGTGGAGAGGCGGATGAAGCTGAGCAGTTGTTCCATAGCATGGTTGCTGGGATTGAACCTTTGAGGGATTTGCATCGTCTAAGGGGCTTCGATGCTCACCCGCTTCTTTTTTGGCCCGCAGAGGCGGTTTATATGTGGGCTTCAGGTTGTTTATGGGAACGGCTTGTGGAAACGGTAAGGGCCAACGAGGGAGACCTTGCTTCTTTGATGACCAGGACCGCCGATCACCTGAGACAGGTGGTCGGCCTCACCGAAACCCATCCGGAACTTGCAGCTCATGCAGCTGAAGCGGTGAAATTGATACTGAGAGAGCCTGTGTACATGGGTTAGCAATCCGCCGGGGGAACCATGGCCGCCCTGTTCAGGAGCTCTCCTTATCCCGGATATGTTTGAGCGCTTTTTCGATCCTCCCGATGGTTTTTGCTTTTCCCAAAACTTCCATAACCTCGAACAGTCCCGGGCTGACCGTTGTTCCTGTCAGCGCCACCCGCAAAGGCTGGGCGATCTCTTTCATTTTAAGGCCGGAATGCTCGATAAATTCCGAAAAGGCTCCTTCGAGGTCATGTCCGCTGAAGGAATCAAGTGATTTAAGACGATCAGCCATTTGTTCAAGGATCGGGTAGGTCTCTTGAGTCAGGAATTTTTTTGAAGCCTTGGGGTTGAATTCCAAGTTTTCAACAAAATAAAAGGCGGCTTTTTCAGCCATTTCCACCAGGGTTTTGCTTCTGGCTTTCAACGTGCCTACGGCGGCGGCCAGCGTGAGGGGTGGAAGATTCGAAAAGCCCAGTTTTTCCAAAAACGGTGCGATTTGCCCGGCGAGGTATTCATCGTCGGATTCCTGGATATATTTGGCGTTTAAATCAAGCAACTTTTCGGTGTTGAAAACGCCGGCGGACTTCCCGACATTTTCCAGACTGAATTTTTCAATTAATTCTTCGATTGCAAATTTTTCCTGGTCCCCGTAAGACCAGCCGAGGCGCACCAGCGCATTAAGCAATGCCTGCGGAAGGTAGCCCATATCGCGGTATGCCAGCACGGACATCGCTCCATGGCGTTTGCTGAGCCTCTTTTTGTCCGGACCGAGTATCATCGGCACGTGCGCATATTCCGGTATGGGCGCGCCAATCGCCTGATAGATCTGGATCTGGCGGGGTGTGTTCATCACGTGGTCTTCGCCGCGTATGATAAGATTTATTCCCAGATCTATGTCGTCGGCTACCACCGCAAGGTGGTATGTGGGACTTCCATCTGACCTGCGGAGGATCAGGTCGTCCAATTCACGGTTATCGAAACTTTTCGGCCCTTTAACCAGGTCGTTAAACCGGGTGAAGCCATCGATCGGGGTTTTCAGACGTACCACGGAACCAGGTGCAGGTCCCAGAGCCAGTTCGCGGCATCTTCCGTCATATTTGGGTTTGAGGCCTTTTGCCGAGGCCTCCTGGCGCATTTTTTCCAAGTCTTCGGGAGAACAGTGGCAGTGATACGCTTTGCCTTCCGCTAGCAGCTTCTCTATCGTTTGATTATAAAGGTCGTAGCGCTCGGATTGAAAATAAGGGCCTTCATCCCAGTCGAGCCCAAGCCAGGTCATGGATTCAATGATCGCGCTGGTTGCTTCAGGTGTCGATCTTTGGGTGTCCGTGTCTTCGATCCGTAAAATAAATTTACCCTCGTGCCGACGGGTGAGGAGCCAGTTGAAAAGTGCCGTGCGGGCACCTCCGATATGTAAGTAGCCGGTCGGACTGGGCGGAAATCTGGTAACCATATGGTTTAGAGGCATTTTGAATGTCCTTCCTAAAAACGGGATTCGAGTTGCTCAAAACAAGGTATGCAAAGGGTGCGACCCTGAAACCTGCGGGTGCGTGTCTCCATCACGGACTCACCGCACCGCTCGCACAAGAGGCTTTTGGCAATTCTTGCTTTTTGCGGCAGGGGCAGGAGGGTTTCCTTGACGTCAAAAAGTTTTTCGATAGGGCAACTCATAATTTTGTTGATAACTTTATTTTTTGTTTCCTTCAGCTGAAGAGCCTCTTCATCTGTTAAGCCATGTTCCTGCATTTTTCGGTAAAGGGGGTCAAGGAGTGGCTTGAATTCGTTCCTGACTTCATCCCTACCTACAAGTCTTGCGGATTTACCATCGCGCCTGCGGTAAAATGAAAATGCGGTTTTGCCGAAATCGCGGTGAATCAGGTTCCCTTTCCCGAAGGTACAGCCGGTGAGGAATTGAATCGCATCGACTGCACACATGTCCGTTTCCACGATCGCCACAATTTCTTCGTCGGATGATTTCCCGAGTTCAATTAACACCCACTCGGCGGCGCGTATGCCGGTAGCCAACCCCGGACACCAGTGGCCATGGAATGCAATCGTCTGCCGTATCAATTCCTCGGATAAAATCTTTGTTCTCATGTGTAGTTTCATAGCGGAAATGCGCTGAGAGGGTCAAGGCTTTTTCGTTTCCCAGGTTTTTTTCTTGACAGCTTCAGAAATCGATGTTAATCGATAGATAAACCGCAGACAGACCGCAAACAAACCACAAGGGAACCAAATGAACGGATATGAAACGGATTTCGCGATCACGATTTCGAAACTGAAACCGGCCGATCAGGTTCTCAAATATTTTAAGGATGCGACAACAAAGGGCGGGCTTGCTCCCGGAGATTGCCTGTTGCCGGAGCGCGATCTGGCGGAGAAAATCGGCGTCAGCCGTGCCAGTTTACGGGAAACTTTGCGTGCCCTTGAAATCCTGGGTCTTACTTTAAGTGTTCCGGGCCAGGGCTCATACATCCTTCCACCCAATTTCCGTTCACTCTCGTCGTTTTTCGAGCTGATCCTGTCTTTGAAGCCAGCGCTTTCTGAAAATATCCTGGAATTCCGCCTGACGCTTGAATGCGAAGCGGTCAAGCTGGCCACCAAGCGCGCCACTCCTGAAGAACTCGCGCACATCAAGGAAATTATCGATCGTATGCCTGGAACCCTTAACAGAAGTCAACTAGGAGTTGACGCGGATTTCGAGTTTCATAAAGCTATCATGAGGGCGACCCACAACGATTTGTTTGTATTCGTTTATGAAATAATTGAAACACTTTTAAAACGAAGTCATTACGAACGGCGGATAGGTGTGCTCTATGTTTCGGGCGTGGGAGAAAAGTTCATAGACGTTCACCGGCGTGTTTATGATGCCTTGATGGAAGGGGATGAGAACAATGCGGTTCAAAGAATGAGGGAACATTTTCTGGAGATAAACCGTTTATTGCATAAGAATGACTGCTCCGTAAAAAATCCCCAAGACTGTCATGCTGGTCCCGGATCGTGGTTAGTGATGACGGATTTGGCATCCAGAAATGGTTGATTTCACAGGCCCCAGCTTTCGCTAGAATGACGACGGGGAGTTCTTACGAAGCCATCAAAAATGATACAGCAAATGGAAGGAAATCAGCTATGCCTGTGATGCGCTTGAGAAAGCTTTTGAGGTATATTTTGGACTTTTAAGATTTTTCCAAATGTTTTTAATATTATATGGTATTCATTAAATATCCATAATTTTTGAATAGTTTTATCAAACTTAAAATTAGGAGGTTGAAAATGAAATTTATCCAATTCGGAAAAAACAAAAGTTGGGGAATTATCACGTTTTTTACTGTTGCATTTTTAGTCTTCTTTTTTTCCTCTGTCGCAATCGCGCAAACGATTCGCTGGAAGGCTCAAGATGAAAACCCTTTTGAATCACCTACATTTAAAAATCTTAAAATAAGTTGTGAAGCAATCGAAAAAGCCAGTTTCGGCAAGTTGGTTATTAGACCTAACGCGGGCGGTGTCATCGTCGCAGCAGACACCGAGGTGGAAGCCTTAGATAAAGGTGTCCTGCAGATCTCTTCAACGGAAACGACCGGCTTGGCCGGGCAATTTCCTGCTGCACCTTTGTTTACGAACACGGTTGGTGGATTAACCGCCCTAGAGCAGTCTTTCTGGTTTCGATCCGGTCCTGGACTTGATCTTTTAAATGAGATGTTTGAAACCCAGGATTGGAATGTCCACGCCATTGCCGTTGTAACGGTGCCGGCAGAGACATTCTTATATAGTAACAAGGAGATAAACAAGCCGGAAGACCTCAAGGGCATGAAAATCAGGCTGCTTGGCGATGAGGCCCAAATATTCAAAAAACTTGGAGCTTCAGCTACCTCCACCTCAAGTGGAGAACTTTATGAAGCAATGCAGAGAGGCGTGGTCGATGCTTTCCAGCATGGGAATCTTGCTGATGATGTAGCTTATAGTTTTTATGAGATATGCGACTATGCCTATATCTCTGCAGTTCGGCAACCCTCCGCACCTTTTATAATATGTGTAAATAAGGATGCCTGGGCTAAGTTGCCTGAAGAACTAAAGGTGTTGGTAGAGGAAGTATTTTGGTCGCAAGGAATCAATTATTATTCCAAGGCTACCAGTCAAATTGGAGAAGCAACTGAGACATGGAAAAACGCAGGAGTTAAGATTTTACCAATGGCTGAGTCTGTAGAAAACGCCTTGATAGACGCGGCGAATGAATTTTATCAGAAAAGGTGTGAAAAAGATCCTTTTTATAAAAAAGTATATGAATCTCAACAAAAATGGAAAAAAATGTATCGTGATGCCTTTTCAAGGCTGTAA
>JAWOBE010000049.1:0-46250 GCA_046498185.1 Desulfatiglandaceae bacterium
GAACCGGTGGCGACCAACGACACCCCGGAGGGAAGGGCGCTCAACAGGAGGGTGACAATCACAATCGGACCTGTGTTGAATCTGCAGTAGATCCTGTAGCCTCCGTTTAAAAAGCGGTATCTTTATCTTTTTGTTTAAGATAGGTAAGTTTTATCGGACTTTCACCGCTGTTTTTGATGGTATCCAGTTCTTTTTTTAACGAAGCGGTTTTATATAAAAACTCTTCTTTTTCTTGACCACCTAGCTTTGTAGAAGCGGGCAAATTTTCCTTTAAAATATCAACCGCTTTTCCATTTTTCCACAGCCTCAATTCCAGATGAGGCCCGGTTGCAAGGCCGGTTTTCCCCACATAACCGATAAGTTGACCCTGTTTCACTTCCACGCCTGGTTTCATGCCGTCGGCGAAGCGAGCCAAATGCAAATACTCGGTGCAATAAACGTTGTTATGCTTTATTTTTAGGTAGTTTCCCAAATGCCTGTGGTACTTGGTTTCCAAAACTTGCCCGTCTCCCACAGACATAATCGGAGTCCCCTCAGGAGCTGCAAAATCCGTCCCTAGATGAGGACGTCTATAATTGAGCACCGGGTGTAACCGCCCTGGGTTGAATTTAGAGGTTATGCATGTATATTTAAGCGGAGCTTTAAGAAATGTCTTTTTGATCCCGTTTCCATATTCATCGTAATAGCCCGCTCCGTTTTCCGAATAGTAGCGAAAGATATAGAAATCCCGGTTGCGATGGGTCAAACAAGCCGCGGCAACCTGTTTGACTCCTACGGGGTGATCGGCTGCCATCTGTCTTTCATAAACCACGGCGAAACGGTCACCACGCTGAAGGCGGTAAAAGTCCACAGCCCAGGAGTACAAATCAGACAGCTGGTCTACCAGCGAAATATCGCAACCCGCGGCCTGGACGGATTCCCAGAGAGAATGATTTATAGTGCCTCCTGCTGCTGCTAATTCCGTGCTGATCGGCATTTTTCCTGTGTAAACATTTGATGGCGCCTTAAGTCTGAATACAACAAAATCGATGTTGCTGTGGTGGTAAACCATAAATTCTAAATGCTTAACTACATTATTAGATTTAAATAGGGTGTATTTATTTCCAGCTTTAATGGATTTCAAATCAAAAATTCCATTCGATTTTTGCACTATATGATTAATTACAGAAGAGGGGACGGAAAAGCCCTGCAATATGCTCGAAAGCGTCTCTCCGGTTTTTACGCTTTTTGTCACGGTTTCAAGGGAACATTCATCGATTCCATACACGTCGAATTCGATGGATTTTTCGCTTGTGCCCTTTACCGCGCTTTTAGAGTTTGATGCGAAAACGGATGTCGAGGGCACCAGGGAAAAAGCCATGATAAAAAAAATGAAAAGTAAAAATGCGCTGGATATTCTTTTCGTCCTCATACTGCAGCCTCCTGAAAATCAGAACCTGTTTAAAACCGGGTAGAGTAGAATTCAAGTTACTCGGACCTTATACACTCTTGAGTCTTCATTTTCAAGGCCGGATCATCTTTGCCGCGGCCGGAAACGGAAGCCTTTAGCTGTTAGCCCTTAGCGGTTAGCTGGATGAAATCGGAAACGAAAATTTTCGTCGCAGTTTATACAGTATAAATACATGAAAAACATGGTTCATCCGACTAAAGCGTACTTTGCCTGGTGAAGAGCCATGATTTTGAGTTTGAAAAATTCCTTATCTCGAAAGCCGTATGCTTGTCGCTTCATGGTTTTGATTTTGTTATTGGTACCCTCTAAGGGACCGGTAGAAATGGGGTAGTCATAATAAGCAAGGATGCCGCTACGATGGCTGCTGAGGGTACGGGCGAATTTGACCAGCATGGTGACATTGGAGGCATTGGCTCTGGCGATCCAGTCACCGAGAAAGACTGCGGCAGCTGCTTTGTTTTTCTGGTTCCATAGCTGTCTCAGATCTTCCTTCATGTAATAAGCGGTTGCCAGAGGCATGTTGACATCGAGAGCCTGCTGGAGACGTTGCTGTTCATTACGTGTTTCATCAAGGTTATCGGGGGCTTTGAGCAGCAACCACCGTGTTCCTTTGAGGACCCTTTTCTCAAGAGCCGTGGTGGCGGCTGCATGCAGATTGCGTCGAAACTCAGAGAGCTTATCATTGAAGAGTTTTATGACATGGAAATGATCCAGAACAATTACAGCGTCTTTCACATTCTCGATCACGGCACGGATATATGCCGGAGACATGTCTGTGGCCACGGCCTCGATACGTGCCCGTGCACATGCGATTTTTTTCCAGAAAGGTTTCAGCCCCTCGGCGCCTTTGCCCTCTGCAACGAAAACGACAGCTCCTGTTTCCAGGTCCAGCACGACGGTGAGATAGTCGTGCCCCTTTCCGATACTGATTTCATCTATGGCGATTTTTTTGAGTTTTCTCAACTTCGGCTTGGAGAAGCGCCGGGTGAGGTTCCTTTTCTGGATATCCTTGACCACATCCCAACTCACCCCCAGGTGGCGGGCTACATCCAGCATGGTCATGGACCGGCACAACTCCAGGGCGTAGCGCTCAAAAGCTTTCGTGTAGCTCCGGCGGGGATCGGCGAAGCCGAGTTTGGCCTGCCGGACCAAACCGCAGGTCAGGCACTGCAGGCGTTGAACCAACAAGGAAATCCACACGGCTTTACGTCCTATGGGAACACTACGGAAGATCCGGGGGATCTGTCCTCGCCGGATAACATGCCTCGACCCACAGGATGCACATCGCATGATATTTTTGGTGATTCGGAACCTCATGGCTCCACCCTCATAGTGGGTACTCAGATACTTATACCCTTTGATACCAAAACCGTGATACAAAATACTTGTGGACATGATGGCTCTCCTCCTTCAATGAATTGAACTTCACCGAAGAGGAGAACCTGATTGTCTATTTTTTTCAACCCCTATGTACGCAAAAACCGGATGAACCAAAAACATGGATTATATATTTGTTTTATTGAATATAAATGCCATCTTTCAGTTGCACAGATGAGGAATTTAAGTATTTATTTAGACAGTAGAAAAATATTGACCACACAAATTATACTGTCTAAAATCATAATCAACCATCAACTTATATATCAGCATCATTTGAAAACCTCTCCCTTTTCACTCCATGGATGGAGGAATCACTGATGAAAGATGAGCTTATGACAAGTAAGGAAGTAATAGAAAAAGCAAAGATATCCAGGGCTACCTTAAACAATTACATTAAATATGGGATTCTTCCTAAGCCCTTTGTCCGAACTCCTGGACAAAGAGAAGAAGGTCCCACTAAAATCGGATATTTCCCACGGTGGGTCATCGAAAAAATCCGTGAAGTTCAAGTAATGAAACGAGCGGGAAAAGCGATGGATGAAATCGCACGGATTCTCTCGCAGGAGGAGGCGGTAAGGAAAGTGGACAGAGCAGAAGTCGACCCTTCCCGAATAGATGCGTCACGTGAAAGAGATGGGATTCAACCAGTAAGGGCACATCCAATGCATTCATTTTTTTCACTTTGCGTTCTGGCCGCTGACTTTCAGGATTCCTCCAGAATCAAAAGTGAACTTCCACCGCCAGAGTATTTCGAGTTGATCAAAAGGATCTGGCAGGATACAGGTGAAATTTTTGATTTTTATTTAGGTATACACGGCAAGTACCCGGGCGAAGGGTTTCTCTGCTATTTCTTAAAGAAGCCCGGAGTCAATTATATAATAAATGCATTGAAATGTGCTTTTGAAGTTATTGAAAGAGTTAAAATAATCAGCAAAGAATGGCAGGTGCGTAAAGGGTGGTGCAATGAAATCAACATGAATATGGGAGTGGATGTAGGGATGGTTTTTTTGGGAACAATCAAGAGGGCGCACGATTTCGAGTTCGTAGGGGTGGGGGATTCCATCACCCGGGCGGTTCATCTCTCTCAAGTGACCCGTGGCGGTGCTATTTTCGCAACCAAAGACCTGGTAAACAGGTTGGACGATGAAGAAAAAAAATCGATCGTGTACGGGGTCGGGAGACGGCATCCTGAAAAGGGCCGAGTTTTTATTGAAAAATCATTTTCCAGGATCTTCGATTTGTTGGATTCCGAGGGTGAAAATCAGGATAAATTTATGGATATAAGTAGCTGCGCCGTCACGGAAATAATTTCGATGAGATGAGGTCAGCGCGCCGAAGCAAGAGCTGTTAGTTGGACGGAACCCGATGCCACTACCTGTAAAATAGCCGACCCCGATACCGATACCGAAATATGCAAATCAGCGGATTGTGTTCCGCGCTGATGTTGCTATTTTTGTTGATCTGTCTTAGAAGATATAGTGGCAGAAGAAATATTTGAACCTTATGGAGTTAAGTCTACAAAGGAGGATTACATATGACGATCGCCGCCCGAAAAGAATTCGAACAGGGCCCGATCAGACCACCCAATGAAGCACGCAGCCTTTTGCTGCGCATTACAAGGAACTGCCCGTGGAACCGCTGCATGTTCTGCCCGGTATACAAAAAGCGGAAATTTTCCCTGAGAACCGTTAATGAAATAAAGAAAGACATTGAAACCGCCAGGGAAATCGCTGACGAGCTGTACGCAATGTCGTCCGAGCTCGGAGTGGAAGACCGGGTGGATGACAGCGTGATCGGGAATGTATTCTCGTCACCAGAGGATTACAGCGACAGCTACCGCAGCGTCGCTGCTTGGCTTTATTACGAAACCAATGATTGCTTTCTCCAGGATGCCGATAATTTGGTAGTGCCTGTGGACGACCTGGTGGAAATTCTTGAATTTCTGCGGGAAAAATTCCCTGAAATCAAAAGAATAACTACGTATGCCAGGTCCAGGACAGTGGTCGGAAAATCTGTAGAAGCGCTCAAGCGGTTGAAAAATGCAGGCTTGAACAGGATACATATCGGCCTTGAAAGCGGATCCGACAGGGTGCTCAAATTCATCAGGAAGGGCGTTTCATCCGCCCAGCACCTGGAGGCCGGGGTGAAGGTGCGTGAAGCAGGTATCGAGTTGTCCGAATATGTCATGCCCGGCCTGGGAGGGCGTGAAATGTGGCGTGAACATGCCCTGGAAACCGCTCGTGTGTTAAACGGCATAAATCCCGATTTCATCCGGCTCAGGAGCCTACGTGTACCCCGCAGAGTTCCTCTCTACCAAGAGATAGAGAAGGGCACCTTCACGATGCAGACTGATGACATGGTGGTCGAAGAAATCAAAATAATGATCGAGAATCTGGACGGTATTACAAGTACTGTTACAAGCGACCATATCATGAACCTTCTGGAGGAAGTGGAAGGTAAACTGCCGGATGACAGGGAAAAAATGCTACGGGTGATAAAACGTTATCAGAAGCTATCTGAAACCGACAGGTTGATTTACAGGATGGGGCGCAGGGGAGGGGCATATAAATCGACCTCTGATCTGGCGGCCGACCCTGTCACTTACAGCAAGCTCAGCGGGCTTGTACGGGACATCAATCTTAAAGAAGGCCCCGAAGCAGTGGAAAATTTCATACGGGACATGGTTGACCGCTACATCTGAGATGAAGTAAATCGAAGCTGCACCTGAAAAGAAGCTTGAGTCTGAAACGTCGGAGCATTGCAATGCCGAAGTATTATCCCATTTTCATTGATATAGAGGGGGCCGAAGTTCTTGTTGTCGGAGGTGGAACCGTCGCGCTCAGGAAAATTGAAACGCTTCTCGATCACGGGGCGAGGGTGAATGTTATAACCAAAAGACTGCATCCCGAGCTCGAAGTTATACTCTCCGAAGGCAAAATCCGGCTGCTCGGGTCGAAATTCGACCCCTCACACCTGGATGGAATGCGTTTGGTGATCGCCGCTACCGACGACAAGGAAACAAACCGGATGGTAAGCGCAGCGGCACGGGAAAGAGAGCTGCCGGTGAATGCGGTGGATCAGCCATCCGACTGCACCTTTATCGTGCCCGCAGTCGTCCACAGAGGTGCTTTGACCATCGCGGTTTCAACTTCAGGAAACAGCCCGGCTCTAGCATCAAAAATCCGGAAGCGGCTGGAAGGAGAATTCGGACGGGAGTATGAGATTTATATCGCTCTGCTGGGAAGCATACGGAACCATTTGCTTCGGCTCGAAGCCAAGCCACAAGAAAACAGCAAGATATTTCACGAACTGGTCGAAGGAGAATTATTCGAGGCCATCCAGTCACGCGACGGAAAAAAGTTGAAAGAAGAACTCCGCCGTGTCCTTCCGCCATGCGTAGACATAGAACCCCTGTATGCGAAGGTGTTCGGTTCGGCTGGTTTAATGGACAAACTTTCGGATTTTTGAAATGACGGCTCTTTGGTTTTATCTGGCATTGCTGACTGAAATTATTGCATCGGGAGGCTTCATAGTCCACCTGGTTTCACAAAAAAAATGGGTGTTCAAGGTTTCCCTACGAGTGCTCACAGTTGGTTTCGCCAGCCACACAATTTATCTGATCTATTTGTATGGTTCGCTTTCCCCCGTTCCGGGTGTTGATTTCAGGGCCGCCTTTTCACTTTTCGCCTGGAGCGTAATTTGCGCTTATCTGCTTTTCCAGGCCCGTTTCCGCATTATTGCGCTGGCCGGCTTCGCAGCTCCAATGGCTGCGCTGCTGATGCTTTTGTCCGCGGCTATGCCCCAGGTTGAATCAACCTCGATTCCGGATTTAAAGGGTATTTGGCTTGCTATTCACATAGCAGCGACTTTCATGGGAAATGGTCTTTTTGCGATCGCTTTTCTTGCAGGAATAATGTATCTGCTACAGGAAAGGCACATAAAAAAGAAGAAATTCGGTACCTTTTTCAATCGTCTGCCTTCTTTGGACAGTCTTGATCTACTTGGTCGTTACGCGGTGATATACGGTTTCCCGTTCTTCACGGTCGGCATGATAACGGGATCCATTTATGCGTGGTATACACTAGGGTCATACTGGAACTGGGATCCAAAAGAGGTCTGGTCCTTGATAACATGGCTGTTGTATGCTGCATTACTGCATGAGCGGCTTGCGGTGGGTTGGCGTGGACGCCGTGCGGCGATCATGGCTATTGCATGTTTTGCAATGGTGATGTTTACATTTGTCGGTGTAGGAATGTGGTTCGGAGGGTACCATAGCTTCGGTTCGTCGGTGCCGGTGATTTGATATGAACGTTTTAATGAACATAGGAATGAACCATGAAACGGCCCCGGTTTCGCTCAGGGAGCGTCTAGCCGTGGAAGCAGGCAGCGGAACTTCGGCTCAGGCGGTTTTGCGAGAGTGCAGCGCCGTGAAGGAAGCCTTGTTTATCTCCACGTGCAACAGGGTGGAGGCGGTGGCGGTTGCGGAAAACCCGGGTCGAGCCGAAGAAGCGTTGCTTTCGGTCATGGCCGAAACGGGCGGGATTTCATCGGATGAACTTTCCGGTTTTATTTACAGGCTGGTCGATGGTGATGCTGTAAAGCATATTTTTATGGTTGCCTCCAGCCTCGATTCGATGATAGTGGGAGAGCCGCAAATCCTGGGGCAGATAAAAAAGGCATATACCTGCGCCGTGGCGGGGAAAACATCCGGAGTGGTCTTGAATCGGCTTATGCACCGGGCTTTTCACGTGGCCAAACGCGTCAGGACCGAAACCGGCGTATGTGAAGCCGCCGTATCCGTCGGTTATGCCGCCGTTGAAATGGCCAAAAAAATTTTCAACAGGCTGGAA
This sequence comes from Desulfatiglandaceae bacterium, assembly GCA_046498185.1. GTDB lineage: Bacteria > Desulfobacterota > DSM-4660 > Desulfatiglandales > Desulfatiglandaceae > CAYXDR01. The sequence continues at coordinate 7,681 of JAWOBE010000049.1, forward strand.
GGTAAAAAAGTGCTGCTCATTGGGGCCGGAGAAATGGCCGAGCTTGCAGCCCGACATTTGATGGGGCAGGGGGCCGGTTCCCTGGTGGTGGCCAACCGTACCTTCGATCGAGCGAGGGAGGTGGCCCGCTGTTTCAATGCTGTGGCAGTGGATCTGAATGAAATCGAATACCAGCTGTTGGATGCGGATATAATTATAACCTCAACCGGTTCTCCGGGCCATATTTTGACATATAGCCAGCTCAAAAAATCTCTGAGAAAAAGACGCAACCGGCCGCTTTTCATAATAGACATCGCGGTCCCCAGGGATGTGGACCCGGAGATAAACCGCCTGGATAATGTATATGTTTACGACATAGACGACCTGAAAGGGGTGATAACTCTGAACGTCGCCCAGCGGCGCCAGGAAAGTCTGAAGGCCGAGAGAATAGTGGTAGAAGAGGTCGCCAAATTCGAGAAATGGCTGGAAACGCTTCATGTTGTACCCACGATAGCCGCTCTAAGGAAAAAGGCTGCAAGCCTGGTTGCGACGGAATTGAAACGAAGCCGCTCATCCTTGAACGACCTCAGCCCCAAGCAGCTCTCTGCGGTTCAAACGCTTGTAAACTCTGTGGCCGAAAAAATCATCAACGACCCGATACTTTTTTTAAAAAACAAAGCGGAAAGTTCAACACGCGACCGATATCTGGATGTGGCGAGACGCCTTTTCAGGCTTGATAACGATATAATTTCCGGCGGTCATCAAAAAACCAAAGACACAGGCGGCTCCGAAAAAGCCACCGGGAACTCGGAGGAACCTTTATGGATGTCCAAAAGATGATTTCAAATTTGATGAAACATAGCGATTCCAGGAAAATGGGCATGATTGCATCCCACCTGGGAATCGTAAGGGAAACATCCCGCGGTGGAGATTATGTTGAGTATATAGAGGTCACCTATGACTCTGAAAAGTTAAAAAAAATAATAGATGATATTTCAAATTTACCGGGAATAGTCGACGTGGCGGTTGAAACTGCATCCGGGAGGCTCGAAATCGGTGATCCTGTGATGGCCGTAGTTGTGGGCGGAGATATCCGCGAAAACGTTTTCCCCGCCCTCATCAAGGCAGTGGAGCGCATTAAGAGCGAAGCATGCGTCAAAAATGAATCGCTTCAGTAAACGGATTTTGATACAGGCATAAAATGACCGGCACATATAGATGTGGAAAGAACCGGTGCCGGTTCAAATAATCCAGGAGTCGCGCTATGGGAATGATAGATATATCAGAAAAACCAATTATCAGGCGGGAAGCTGAAGCCGCAGGCGTCATCGTCCTCAGCAAGGTAACAATAAGCAAAATAAAATCCAGGGAAATTCGCAAAGGAGATCCACTGGCGGTGGCGGAAATAGCCGCGATGACTGCTGCCAAGCAAACCCATCTCCTTATTCCGCACTGTCACCAGATTGCGCTTGATAAAGTGGACGTCTTTTTTGTTATAGAAGAAGATTTCATCGAAGCCCACTGCACAGTTCTCGCAAAGGCAAAAACCGGCGTGGAAATGGAGGCCCTGGTGGGAGTTACAACCGCACTGAACACTATTTGGGACATGGTCAAATATCTTGAAAAGGACGAAAAGGGCGGTTATCCAACAACGATGATTAAAGACGTGAAAGTCCTTAGAAAACAAAAAGGGCCGATTTCCTGAGGAGATTTTTCATGAACGCCGCGGTAAGATCAATGGGTTTCATCGGCGCCGGGAAAGTCGGTTCGTCGCTTGCATTAAATCTTTCCGAGGCTGGTTATCACGTCGTGGTGGTCGCCGATAGGGACAATGCCGCGGCTGCACGACTGGCGGAAGCCATGGACGGCTGCAACCCGGTTCAATGCGCTCAGGACGCAGCTGAAAGGGCTGACTTTGTTTTCATTACCACACCCGATGACAAGATAGGCCCGGTTTGCGACACAGTTCAGTGGAAGCAGGGGCAATTGGTAGTGCACTGCAGCGGTGCAGCTTCCATAGATGTGTTGGCTTCGGCTGCCGGGCATGGAGCGTTGACCGGCTCATTTCACCCATGCCAGGCCTTTGCAAGCGCCGCCGAAGCTTTAAAAAACATACCGGGTTCGACCTTCGCGATTGAAGCAGATGGTCCTCTGGCCGGGATTTTGGAAAACATTGCAATTGACCTGGGTTGCGAATATATTCGGCTGGGACCCGGAGACAAAGCGCTTTATCATGCTGCCGCGGTGCTTGTAAGTAATTATGTGGTGACTCTTTTAAAAATCAGTACTGATTTTTTCTACGAAATGGGGATTGAGCGCGCTTCTGCAGTGAAGATTTTAATGCCGCTCATGAAGGGGAACCTTTTTAATATCGAACGACTGGGTATACCGAACTGTTTGACCGGTCCTATTGCGAGAGGAGATACGGGCACGATTGACAAACATGTCCAGAGCATCCTTGAGCGTTCCCCAAAAAATCTTGAACTGTATGCGGAGTTGGGGCTTATGACGCTGCCCATGGCCGTTGAAAAGGGAGGGTTGTCCGAAAAAGCCGAAACAACACTGAAGAGGCTTTTCAGAGACGCCCTGCAGCGACGCACGGGGCCTTGATCGGTTGTATTCCATAGGGTAGTGTCCATCCGGCATTTCCGGATGGAAACTCGGTAAGCATTCGGCATTTGTTGTCAAATCATCAAAACAAAAAAGGATTGTCAATGAAGAAATCCCTGCTTCTCCTTGTTGCAATAACGGCTGTTTTGAGCGGTCCCGCGGTTGGAACCACGCTCGCTGAAAGGGTATATATAACTGATTCCTTCAAAGTTACCTGCAGATCAGGTCCCAGCACCGATCACAAAATCATTCGGATGCTGGATTCGGGAAAGCCGCTGGAAGCCCTGCGATCCGAATCTGGTTGGACGCTTATCAGGATTCCGTCCTCAGCAGGGGACACAATTGAGGGATGGGTGCTCGAAAGGTATCTGATGTCGAGGGTACCGTGGAAAAATCAAGCCGAGGCGTTGAGGGCTGAAAACGAAAGTCTAAAAAAGAAGCTTGCATCCATAGAAGGAGACTGGGAAGGAGTCAAGGAGTCCGCCGAGCAACGGATGAACGAACTTGCGACGACCCAGGCAGAGCTCGAAAAACTTCGGCAGGAATATGAAAGTCTTAAATCCGGGGCCTCCGAATACCTTGAACTTAAAGAACAATATTCGAACATGAAGGCCGAATTCGAAGCCAATATGGAAAAGCTTCAAAATCTATCAGAAGAAAACCGCGTGCTCAGATCCATGGAAAGGACTAAATGGTTTGCAACCGGGGCCGCCGTGCTGGTTTGCGGGCTGGTGATCGGCCTTATCTTCGGTCGCAGGGAGAAAAAAAGGCGCTCTTCGTATTTATGAGATCCGGATTTTGCCTTGAATACGATCATGCCGTTGTTCTATAGTGCGCCGTCGATGAGGTGGATAAACAATGCGTCTTGAGCCTACCATGAAACAGGCCGTCATTCGAAGGACAGTAAGACGGTTCGGCCAGCACCGTCTTGCCCAAGCGGCCGTCGAAATGGACACCAGCGGTCGTTTTTCGGACGAAGTCGCCCAACGCATGGCCGAGCTTCAATACTTCGGCCTCGAGGCATCGGATGAATACGGAGGTGCAGGCCTTGATCCAATCAGCTACGCGATCGTAATCGAAGAAGTATCCCGCGCCAATGCAGCGATGGGCCTATGCATCGCCGTCCACAACGGCGTTGCGGTATATCCCCTGATAAATTTCGGAAACGAAGGGCAAATCGGTCGATTCCTGCAACCCATGGCCACCGGCGAATCCATTGGCACATTCTGCCTCACGGAGCCCAATGCCGGTTCCGACCCGTCATCCCTTGAAACGTCCGCCCAAAAATCCGGAACCGGCTACCTGCTGAACGGCAACAAGGTATTTGTAACAAACGGTGGCATTTCAAAAATAAATCTGATATTCGCCGCCATGAACGGTTCCGGAACAAAACGCACATTTTCAGTTTTTCTGGTGGAATCATCCAGGCATGGTTTGCTCAAAGGCCCGCAGGAAGAACTTATGGGTATGCGCGGAAACCCGGTCTGCCCTATCTCGCTTCATGATTGCTGGGTACCGGAGGAGAATCTGCTCGGAGGAGAAGGCCGGGGGTTGAAGGTGGCTCTTGAAACACTTAACGGCGGGCGTATAGGAATCGCCGCCCAGTCGCTCGGCATCGCCCAGGCGTGCCTCGACGTCTCGTTGAAATATGCCGGAGAAAGACGCCAGTTCGGCAGGAGTATCTCTTCTTTCGGTGCGGTGCAGAATATGCTGGCCGATACGGCCACCCGGATAGAAGCGGCCCGTTTGTTGACCTACAGGGCCTGTCATTTTAAAGCGAGCGGGGGAGGATCTTCGGCATATTCGGCTATGGCCAAATTGAATGCGAGTGAAACCGCAGTCGAGGCCGCTCGCGTGGCGGTTCAGATACACGGAGGATACGGATATACGAAAGCATATCCCGTCGAGCGTTATTACCGTGACGCAAAAGTTTGTGAAATTTACGAAGGAACCTCGGAAGTGCAGCGTATGGTTATCGCCAGGGCCCTGCTGGGCCGGTGAAAATAGGTTCCACAATCCAGCTGCAATAACCAATGGGCCGGGATCGCCATCCAAGACCCCGACTCCGATACCGATTCCGACGCCGGCCGATCGGGCAGCTAGGAAAATTGCATCCATGGGGGTGTAAGGGCCCGACGGTTTATTCATGAAGGGTTCAAATAAACGGGAAGACCATGAACATTGTTGTATGTATAAAGCAGGTGCCTGATGTTCCTGCCATCCGAATCGACCGCGAGAGGATGACCGTAGCCAGGGATGGTGTCGAGAGCATCATCAATCCCCTCGACATGATAGCCCTCGAAGCGGCTTTAAGTCTCAGGAGCGAAGTGGGAGGCACGGTGTCGGTCGTTACCATGGGACCGCCCCAGAGCGAAGAGGCGCTGAGAGAAGCGCTGGCGGCAGGAGCAGACTCTGCATTGCTTCTTACCGATAAAGAATTCGCCGGTGGAGACACGCTTGCAACCTCGACCGCACTTGGCGCGGCAATAGCCCGGATGAAGCCTTCAGCCGACCTTGTTCTTTGTGGAATGCACACCATAGACAGTGACACGGGTCATGTGGGCCCGCAGATCGCCGAACAACTCGGCATTCCACAGGTCTGCGGAGTGAATGAAATATGCATTGGAGATGACTGCCTGTTTGTCGAGAGGTCGGGTGACGGGTTTTTGGATACGATAAAACTTCGCCTTCCAGCGCTTATAACAGTGGCTCAGGGTGCATCCCCGGTGGTGGACATCACGCTCGGCGCTCTTGAAAAAGCGTTTTCGACTGGTGCGGTCGAAACGGCCGGGAGGCGGGAATTGGGGCTTGAAGCCGATGAGGTCGGGCTCAAAGGCTCCGCCACAATGGTTTCTTCACTTCGAACGCCTCCCCCGAAAAAGAATTCCGGAAAACCACACTGCGGTACACCTGAGGTCCTCTGCGACATATTGATCAGAACACTTGAAACACTTAACATCATTGACGAGGCTGATGACAAAGAGCAATGACATATGCGGCGGGGTCTGGGTTTTCGGTGATTACCGAAACTATTTTGAAAACCGCGTGACACTGCAGCTTATAGCAAAGGCAAGGGCGCTCGCCGAAAAAATAGGCTGTGAAACGGCCGTCGCCGTTCTCGGCGACGATGTGCATCAGTTTGCGATGGAATACGTCGCACACGGGGCGGACATTGTCGTGGTAGGCGAGCATCCGGACTTGAAAGATTACAGGGTGGACGCCTATACGGACATACTATCCGAGTGGGTGCACTTCTTCGAACCCAGGGTATTTCTAGCCGGGGCCACGACCTTCGGAAAAGAATTTTTTCCCAGGCTTGCGAAACGCCTCAGCACAGGGTTGAGCGCTGATTGCGTGGCCCTTGAAATCGACGAAGCAACGGGACTATTGATTCAAACCACACCGGCATGGGGTGGAGAACTCCTCGCAGATGTGGTCACTGCCGAGCGGCGTCCTCAGATGGCAACAGTGCATCCTGGGATCTTCAGCGAACGCCCCCATGACCGGGCAGCTACCGGACGCATTATATATCCGGAAATCGGCCGGGTTTCCGAAGCTAGAATAGAAATAATCCGAAGCAGACGCCAAAAACCGGGGGAAATTAAACTCGAAGATTCACCGGTGGTTGTAGCGGGTGGAATGGGTTTGGGGTCAGGGGAAAATTTTCAAAAACTCTTTGAACTGGCAGAACTTCTTGGAGCCGAGGTAGGCGCGACGAGACCCGCGGTTTTAGCCGGGTGGGCGGAACAGGACAGAATGCTCGGACAGACCGGCAAAACTGTTAAGCCGAAGCTTCTTATATCGGTGGGAACATCCGGCGCCCTGCAATATGTTACAGGTATCCAGGGCGCTGAAACGATCGTTGCAATAAACAGAGACCCTGATGCACGTATTTTTTCGATAGCGGATGTTGGAATTGTAGGGGATGCCGGAGAACTTGTTCAACGTTTGATTATTTCACTCAAAAAACGAAAAGGGCTCTGAGGTTTTATGCGGTGAAGTTCACAGAAAGCAGGATAAGCGCACATCATAATTATGTCGTAAACGCTATGACCACTCCTGGTTTTGCACTTGGAGATCCCGGCTCAAAGGACGGTTTTTTCTTTCTTGCGGATCCTGTTCTGCCCGGAGAAAAAACTCATAGGGTCCACGGCCGTCTGTTTGAAGCTTCAGGTGATAAGTCGTTGGAAATACTGTGGAACAGGATCGGTGACAACCCCGGCGGATGCCGGTATGAACTCATAGACGGGGGGTTCAAAATAACCCATCCCGGCGGTGAAATGTTCATTGAAGTATCCACCTACGAATTCACAAATGGCTATATAACCTACATCCGTGGCCTCGTGTTCGACGAACACGGGAATCCGCGGATGAAGCCGGAGGGCAAAGGCGTACGCGTGCTTGGTAACACCCAACTGGTTTTAGATCTTCCATTTACGGTCAAATAAAAGGTTTTGAAGCCGAAAATTTCACCTTTTTTGCTCTTCGGTGCTTTCGATGGATGAAACAGGCTTATTGTTGTTGTCGCCGGACCGGCAACCAGGCCTCATTCACGTCGAAACACCCAGTTTCGGAAGCACGACCGCCTGTAAAATAAACCAGGCGACCACCACTAGAACCAGTATCCATAAATTCATATAGGTTTTTCCTTTCTGATTAAAAATTTTTAAAACGTTCACCTATTGTACTCCTGATCTCTCACGGCCGACCGCCGCACGGAAATCAGGCTCACGAAAAACCTGAGGAGGGCGCGCAGCTTCCGGCGCTTCTGGATATTCCCCCGGGTGCAGACTGACCTGAAGAAAAACACGACATCTGCCGGTGAACGTCCCCGCTGCCGCATTCCGGACAATTCAGGCTAGATTCATCACTTGAAGAAAGCACCAACTGTTCAAAGACTTGATTACATGATTTACATTTGTATTCATAAATAGGCATTGTTACTTCTCCACTCTAAATATCGATAACTTCTAATTCACGCGACGGGGACATCCCTCCGCTCAGCAACCTACACCTGGTCTTTTATAGAGGCCGAAAATGTAGAAAAGTTTCAAAACCTGCATCCGAAAATATTGCCGGTTTCGGCTGTCGGATGTTGAAGAGCTCTTGATTTTCAGCCGCGGGACCTTAACATTAGCAATTAAGATAATAAACTCTATTGGTGCATTTTTCCATATGAATTTTCAGCGGGCGATTATTGATGCGATCGTAAAAAGTCAAAACAACCCTGTCCCTCGGGGTCGGGGTCGCTGTCGACGTCGGTATCGGAAGTTGATCCGCGACCTTCTCGACCCCGATACCGATTCCGACCCCGACGCCGATAAGGCGGGCATGGTACTTTTTACGGTTTCGTCATTATTCAATTCAAAAAATGCGATATTATTTTTTAGGCTGACTGTGCGTGATTGACTAAGAGATTGGGCAAAAGGGCCATTTCCGGATGGACACTAACTGAAACCGGCTTATGTATGGAGGGCGAAGCTTATGAGGGTGATTCTTACCGGGAGCACCGGCATGCTGGGCAGCGACTGTAAAAATATTTTGGAAAAAAAATATCAGTTGATAACTGTCGACAAATCAAAGATGGATATCACGAGCTGGGATAAATGCACCGAAGTATTACACAAACTCAATGGGGACGTGGTGGTCAACTGTGCCGGGTTCAACGATATGTCCGCCTGCGAACAGGATGGCCTTTCAATCTCCAAAATCAACGTCGAAGGCCCCAGAAACCTTGCTCAATGTTCAGGCCGCTATGAGTACAGGATGATTCACATCTCTTGCTACTGTATATTTGACGGCACCAAAGTCGTGCCCCAGCCTTATTTCGAGGATGATGTCGCAAATCCGTTGTCGGGATACGGCAAACTAAAAAGGGACAGTGAAGTCGCCGTCAGGGAAAATGCACCCTACCACGTAATCATTCGTACGGGTTGGTTATACGGAAAAAATGGAAATAATTTCCTAAAGGCCTTGGTACGAAAGGCGATCCGGCACGAAGAGCAGCCCATGAAAATTCCCGTCGACCAGATAGGCTCCCCGACGTGGAGCAGGACTCTCGCACATCAAATTGCCGAAATTGTGCAAAGCCAGGCCAGGGGCACATATCATGCGTCCGCAGAAGGGTTCTGCACCCTTTATGATTTCGCGACGCGCCTGTTCAGCCGCCTGGAACTCAGTGCAAAACTGGAACCCGTCAAAGGATCGGAGAACCCTCTGAAAATGCCCCTTAACGCCATTCTTGAAAACCGGTTTTTAAAGAAACAGGGCATCAACATAATGGAAGACTGGGATAAAGATCTTGACCATTTCATCGACTTACATGGTGAAGATCTTATTCATGAGGCCGAAAGCAGTCAGCAATAGGATCGAATCGGCGCTGTTACAAAGACCTGCCAAGTACGGCGCCATCCAGTATCGCAGACTTCGCATTCCTGGTTTCCATACAGTCTCCGATTTTATGCAGTTCATACCCGGGGCCGCTCAAGCGGTTATAAAGTGTGTCGTCAGGGCGGTTGCCCACCGCGAACATCACCCGCTCGGCTTCTACTATCGAGGTTCCGGTATCTCCGCAGTTTATTTCCACCCCGTGGTCCAGTATCCTTACCACCTCGCACGGGGATTTGATTTTCACTCCGGCTTCCTTCATTTTTCTAAACAGAACTCTTCTGTTGATGCTCTCGATTCCTACACCCAGGCGAGGTCCCATTTCTATAAGAACGACATCGGAGCCATGCGCTGCAAGAAAAAGCGCCGTCTCACAGCCGGTCGGCCCTCCACCTACCACAACAGTTTTCATTGGTTCCGGCGACTCCCCCGACAGGATTTTATCAATCGGAACCACCATCTTTGCGTCTGCGCCCTTAATCTCCGGAATCACCGGAACTGAACCGGTGGCAAGGATAAGCACATCCGGGTCGATCTGCTGGATCAATTCAGGAGCAACCTCTGTTTGGAGATGAACAGATACATTGTGTTTTTTTAATTGAACCACCTGAAATTTAATCAAATTTTCCAGCTCTCGCTTGTATTCGGTAGCGACACCCAACTTGATCTGGCCCCCGAGTTTTCCTTCCCTTTCATACAGAGACACTGAATGGCCCCTCATAGCCGCTGTCCACGCGACGTTCATGCCCGCAGGGCCTCCCCCCACCACGACAACATTCCTGGGATTGGATGTTGGAACTATCTCCATCTCCTTTTCCCGTCCCAGCGATGGATTTACAAGGCACTCGACTCTGCCTCTTTTAAAGATGGACTCCATGCAGTTATTACAGGCAATACACAAGCGGATTTCGTCCAATCGACCTTCTTCTGCCTTTTTCGGCAGTTCCGGATCCGCCAGAAGCCCACGGCCCATACATATCAAGTCGGCCTTGCCCTTGGATAAAATTTCTTCAGCCAGAAGGGGATCGTTTATCCTGCCCACGGCCATCACAGGGACATCGAGGGCCTGCTTTACCATTGCTGCTGAATCCGCCAGGCAAGCCCTTTCCATATACATGGGCTGGCAGATCCATTCAGGGGTTGCATCGTTTCCGGCGGACACCTGGACCACATCGAGACCCGAAGCACAAAGAATTTTAAGGATTTTTATGCTTTCTGGAACGGTTAGGCCGTTTTCAACGAATTCCTGTGCACTTATCTTGAATGATAAAGGGTAATCATTCCCGATACGTCTTCGAATTTCCTCAATAATTTCGACGGCGAAACGCGATCTCCCTTCGGTGTCGCCACCATACATATCTTCGCGGATATTGGAATAGGGGGAAAGGAACTGGTTTATGAGGTAACCGTGTCCTCCGTGAATTTCCAGCAGTTCAAAACCTGCCTCTACCGCTCTTTCCGCTGCGTCTCCAAATTTCATGACAAGTTCATGTATTCGTTCTTTGGTCAAAACCTCGACTTCCCCGCGGATGGCCGGACAGGGCAGGGGTGAAGGCGCTAATGGTCGCCTCCCGATAACCTTGGGGGATGTCTGTCTGCCGCCGTGATGTATTTGAACCGCCGGCACAGCTCCCTCGCTGCGTATAATTTCGGCGATTCCTGCCAGCCCTTTTATGAACTTATCATCGTAGATTCTGGCTTGTTGAGCGGAAACGACTCCCTCGGGGGATACGGCGCACGCTTCCGTGATAACCATGGCCGCACCTCCCGAGGCACGTATCCTGTAATGCTCGATGGCGCGTTCGTTCATAGTCCCGTCGGTTTCTACAAGGAATGAAGCCACACTGGGCATGACTATCCTGTTTTTCAGCCGGAGTTTTCCGATTTGATATGATGAAAAAAGATGCTTCATTAAAAATCCTCCTTACCGGTTTATCGCGATAATCCCGCAGCCAAATTACGGGGCCATAAAACTCTCAGCAAGCCTCTCTCCCATCTGACAGCAAGAGATGGTAAGCGGTTTTGACGCTTCTTATGCCCGTATGATTCAAATTTCACCGGCCCGTAGACCGTCGTGAGATCGGTTTTTTCAAGGGAAGCTCGGATTGATTCCCGATCCAATTTCCCCGCCCTGTCAATTGCGTCCGCAATAACCCACATACCAGAGTACCCTTGAGCGCTGTGGTGGTCGGGCTCCACATTGTACCGACGTATGAAATTTTCCCTGAATGTGCGGGCCCCGGGATATCCAACGTGCGTCACCCACCATGCAGCACCAAGCAGACCCTGCGCTGCTTCACCAGCGAACGATGCAAAAATCGGGGCAACCAAATCGGCTGTTCCGGCCAGTAGAATGTTTGCTCCAATACCTGCCTCATTAACACGCTTAAGCAGGAGCGCGCCTTCCTTGGTCCGGCATATGAAACAAACTATATCGGGGTCCGTCTCCTTGATTCGTGATAGCTCCCCGCTTAAATCGTCTTTTTCAGCCTCGTACGCAATTCTTGAAACGGTTCTGAATCCAAGCCTGCTCTGAAGCCTGTAAAACCTGCTCAAGCCATAATCGCCCAAAGGTCCAGGCTCGAAAACAACCGCTGCGGTGCTGTTTTTGTCCACCAACCCGGACAAATATTCTTCGAGACCCCTGGTATATTCACTTGCCGGAGAATTTAATCTAAAAAGGTTGTTCCATCCCATTTCGGTGATTCGATCATCGGCGGCGGTTGTCACCAAAAAGGGGACCTGATTTTCCTCCGCCTCTAAACCGACGGCAAGCGCGGCCGAGCTTCCGCATCCTCCAACAAGCATCACAACGCCACTGTCTTCGATAAGTGTCTTTGCCGCCGCCGAGGCTCCGGCACGCGACCCGGAAGTGTCGGCAATAACGGCCTGCAGGCGTCTTCCGGTTATACCCCCGCTTTGATTGATCTCCTCAACCGCCATAAGCGCTCCGTTTCTCACAGCCCGGCCTGCAGGAGCCAGCTTTCCCGAAAGCGGCACCACCAGTCCTACGCTGATTTCCCCGGCGACAGAAGAAGAAGAGGGGAGGATGAAAAGAGATGACATAAATAAAATGAAAGGCAATAATATCTTTTTCATTTTTTGAATTCCATTTGTTAAGTCAATTTATAAATGGAAACTGTATATTAAAAAATTTTAAAAATAAATTCGATTTCTTACTACTTCTTTTACCTATTTTTTCTACTTATTAGATATATACCTTTCCCACTTTTTGCTGCAAAATGCAACCTTGTGAGTTTACTATTACGTCCAGCGGCCTTATGATTATGAACATTGTCGATCGTGTAAAGAAAAAACGGAGGTGTAATGTGCCGATTCAATTCCCCGAAAACATTTATGGGCCGCAAAAACGAATCGATATAAAAATTCTTGCTGCGGATCAAGGTATTTTTCGTATGAGTTTCGATTTCGACCCGGGCCCCCTTTTGAAATCCATAAAGGAAACCGGCTTGCTGAATCCACCTATCGTATACCCGGGTGAAAACGGAATTATGGATATCGTGTGCGGTTACAGAAGGATTTTTGCGCTGAAGGAACTCGGATGCACCAGCATCCCATGTGTTGTTTTGCCCGGATCCTTGTCGCGCGAAAAGTGCATGCTTTTGAACTTTTACGACAATGTCGCTACTCGCAGCCTGAACCCGGTGGAAAAGGCCATGAGCTGCAGTCGCCTATCTTCTCTTTTTCCGCGGCGGGAAGTTCTCTCCCGGTTTATGCCGGATTTGGGCCTGCCTTCCCATGAACCAACGCTCGACCTTTACAGGGCGATAGACACCGAACTGGACGACCACATCAAGCATGCGGTGGCTTCCGGGCGCATGCCGGTGAAGTCGGTTGAGGGACTGCTTGATTTTCCGCATGAGGATCGACTGGCCTTATGCGATTTGTTTTCAAAAATAAAGTTTAACATCAACCAGCAACTTCAAATATTCGATTTGATATCAGATATTACATTAAGAGATCACAAACCCGTTTCTGAATTAATCGGTGAAGACACCTTTAAAAAGGTTCTCGAAGATGAAGCGATGAATACCCCTCAAAAAGCGCGTGCCTTCCTGGATTGTTGCAGGCGCATTCGCTACCCTGTGCTTTATCGCGCAGAGAAACGCTTTAAATCTGAGATCGATTCATTGAAACTTCCGCGCGAAGTGGAAATAGCCGATCCTGAGCATTTCGAACCTTCAGAATTTAAAATGGAAATCAGGTTCAAAAACGGTGCCCATTTAAAAAAAGTTATTCAACGACTGCTCGGGCTTCCCCTGGAAAAAGTCGCACGGCCCTGGGATGGTGATGCCGATGACGTCATATAAGCCACGTATCAGTAGTGTCCTTGTTGAACAAGATGCCGGTGACCAGGGAATCGGTTCGAGAATCCTACCAGGCATGAACGGCAGGGTGCCTGTTAAACGGGTTGGAGGCGGGGGTTCAGACAAAAATGAGATCGAAGGGGCCACTCGCGATATGGGTAAAGATGTGCTCCATCTCTTGTCGTACAAAGGGGAATTTCTTAAACCCTGTCCCGGCACCAAAAATTACATATGTTGTGGTTATCAGATTCTCAATGTCGGCACGAATTGCCCGATGGACTGCAGTTACTGCATTTTGCAATCATATTTCAACAATCCCAATCTCAGGGTTTTCACAAACCTGGATGAACAAATACAAGCAGTACTCCATGAAGTCGATTCAAACCCTGACCGAATATACCGTATAGGCACGGGGGAATTCACCGACAGCCTTGCGTTGGATCATCTGACAGGGTGGGCGCAGATGCTGATCCCGATGTTTTCCACCCGGAAAAACGCTATTCTGGAATTGAAAACAAAAACCGACAATATAGACGGCGTTCTGAAAACATCCGAAAGAGATCGAATAATAATTTCATGGTCGCTGAACAGTTCCTATATTTCGTCCAGGGAGGAACATCGGGCGCCGCCGCTCCGGGACAGGCTCGAAGCGGCCCGAAGGTGCCAGGCGGAAGGCTTCATCGTAGGATTTCATTTCGACCCCATGGTTGTTCACAAAGGCTGGGAAGAAGGCTATGCCCGAACAGTGGACATGCTGCATTCAACCATTGACCCGAAAAGAGTTATCTGGATAAGCATGGGATCGATGCGTTACATGCCGCCCCTCAAAACGGTGATCAGGAGGCGGCATCCAAAAACCTGCATCCTGGACGGTGAATTCGTAACCGGCCTGGACGGTAAAATGCGTTATTTTAAACCAATACGCATAGAGCTTTACCGCGCTCTGTCAGAAAAATTAAACGCCTGGCATCCAAACCTGGGTCTTTATCTGTGCATGGAAAGCGATGATGTCTGGCAACAATCGATGGGATGGTCTCCGGGATCCTCAAAAGGCCTGGCTTGTTATCTTGATTCCAGGGTGGTGCGTCTTTTTGGGTGGCGGTAACCCTCATGCTGTGTTATTTTAATAAATAACACTAATAGTTGGAAAATGCGGCTCTGCATTTTCACCACATCTGAAAGGAGAATACAGAACCTATGTTACGTGATAAAGTAGAAGCATCATTGCAGAAAGTGCGCCCGTCACTCCAGGCGGACGGCGGAGACGTCGAACTGGTCGATGTAGGCGAGGACGGTATTGTTAAACTCAGACTTACCGGGGCATGCAAAGGTTGCCCCATGTCACAAATGACACTTAAAATGGGAATAGAAAAAGTTCTTAAAAAAGAAATTCCGGAAGTAGCCGGCGTGGAATCGGTATAACGGCCGGGACCATCATTTTCAAGTGGCACAAAAAGGCAGCCTGTCTGCGAACAGGCTGCCTTTTATATTAAAAATAAGGTAGGTGTCAATCTTATTTATTTTTATGCCGCATCTTCTTTTTCAATTTACGATGTTTATGTTTCGTGATTTTTTTCCGTCTTTTTTTGACTACGCTACCCATTAATATATCCTCCTAGTAAATGTATATCTTTAAAAATATACTATCCCTGACCGATAAATGTCAACAAGTAATTCAGGATACCTGTACGGCATTATCGGCGTCGGGGTCGGGATCGAAAAGGTCGCCGGTCAACTTCCGATACCTACGCCGATACCGATCCCGATCCCGAGGTACACGGTTGTTTGGACTTGTTATGACAAAATTCAAAACTTGTCCTCGAAGTGCAAGGGGATAAACCCATGGGCGTGTTCGAATCATCGGCATATGACATTAGTTTACATAATATGCATTGTCGGAACTTCCCAATAACTCCCCAAGCAACGAATTCAGGTAGCCACGGCGGATTATAACCCGGACCAGATTACCGGGTTTCAAACCATGTGCGGCAAAATTCACAATTTTGTTCGTCCCGGTTCGCCCACTATACTGGCCCGGGCGCTTGCCAGGACCTTCAACCAGCACCTCGAATTCCCGACCGGCCAAAGATTGATTTATGGATCGGGTTATTTGCTTCTGAAAATTTTGAAGCTCAGCTAGTCGGCGTGATTTTAGTTCTTCCGAAATTTTGTCCTGCATGCGGGCCGCCGGAGTCCCGTCACGATCCGAATACTTGAATGAAAAAAGTCCGTCGAATCGCACCTGTTCAACGACATCCATAGTCTGGGAAAAATCCTCGTCGCTTTCCCCCGGGAAACCCACCATTACATCGCTGGTCACGGCAATATCGGGCCGGGCGCTTCGCAGCGCCTTTATGAGTGACATATAATGCTCACGGGTATATCCCCTGCCCATCCTGCGGAGAATTCGGTTGGAGCCCGCCTGGAAAGGCAGATGAACGTGAGGTGCAAGCACCTGCAGCGAGGCAAAGCAATGGACCAAGGCATCGGAGAGGTCTTTCGGGTGTGAGGTGGTGAACCTGAGTCGCGAAAGGCCTGGAACCTTTGAGACTTCTCGAAGCAAATCAGGGAAATTCAACGTGTGCTCCGGTTCGAGCCACCTGTAACTGTTGACGTTTTGTCCCAGCAGCGTAACGTCCTTGACGCCGGCTTCGGTAAGATTTCGTACTTCTTGCAGTATATTTTCGGGAGAACGGGACAATTCCCTCCCGCGCACGTAGGGCACTATGCAGTAGGTGCAAAAATTATTGCATCCCTCCATTATTGAAACATAACCCGCCGATCTACCGTGGAAATAAGATCCATCCGCAGGCGCTGGAGGCGGAGGGCCAGCCGGGTCTGTCGCGACCATGCATCGACGGTCGGCCTTCATGCGCTCCAACAGGGCGCTGATCCGGCCTATTTCCCTGGGGCCCACGATCAGGTCAAGGGAAGGAAACCTCCGTTTCAATTCATCGGGTTTCTCCTGGGCGAGGCAACCAGTCACTCCAAGGATCACCGAGGTTTTTCTGCGTTTTTTGATCTCGGACATTCTACCCAAAGAGCTGAATGCCTTCTGGGCGGGTTTTTCCCTCACCGTACAGGTGTTTACCAGAATTATATCGGCATGCTCAGGAGCTTCGACCGGTTCAAATCCGTTTTTCACAAGCTCCTGGGCCATATAATCCGAGTCGTACACATTCATCTGGCAGCCCATTGTATGAATAAAAAAGGTTTTCAAGACGATTCACCCTCCGCCTCACTGAATGCATTTGCAGGGTTAACCATGCATACCCGTCCGCCGCCGATCCTGTAGATTGGAATATTTTCATTTTCCGACATATAGGCGATCAGGTCATCAAGGATGTCTTCGCATCCAGGGGCCACCTGGATATGCAAGGTTCCCTGCTTCGGGTCCAGAGTGCTCACGACCGCTATACCATCGTAGGATTCGACGGTATATCGAATATAACATATAGCCCACCTGGGAACCCTCAACATGCGGCTGGTGGTTTTAAAAGGAATATTTCTCGTCAAGGCCTTCCGCCTCCCCACATAAGCTTGGTTCTCAGGATATCGAAATAACTTCTTCCCGGGGCGCGGAACAGTTTTATTCTGTAGCCTGAATTGGAAATTACGACCCGATCTCCGAAATGAAGATCGAAACCCACCTGTCCGTCGAAGGTCAGCATCACTGCCTCTTCGCTTTCTTTGGCCATCGTGATGCACACAGTAACTGTTTTCGGAATTATAATAGGACGATTACTAAGTGTAAACGCGCATATAGGTGTAAAAATTAAAGTTTCCATTGATGGATGGACCACCGGCCCACCGGCGGCCAAATTATATGCAGTGGAACCTGTGGGAGTCGATACGATCAATCCGTCGGCGCGAAAAACAGTCAGGGATTCTCCGTCGACCTCCACCTGCAGATCGATGATTCGCGCAAGAGCGCTTTTATTTATCACGATGTCGTTGAGAAAATGGGAAGAACACACCTCCAGCTCATTTCTGATGACAGAAGCCTTGAGGGTCATTCTGGACTCGATCTCCAGCTCTCCGGCCACCATCGATTCCACCATCGGGTAGAGCAGCTCCAGTGGAATGCTTGTCAGGAATCCAAGTCCCCCAAGATTGACTCCAAGGATCGGAGCCCCGTAGCGGCCCACCCTTCTGGCCGCCCCGAGCAGAGTTCCGTCTCCGCCTATGACAACAACCCATTTAACGGTTGACGGCACAACAGAAGAGGGCTCGAGCAAATCGGATGGTTCTTTAGGTATCATTTCCTCAAGATACACCCCTATCCCCTTCTTTTCAAACCATCCTGCCAACTTCCGGGCCTCTTCCAAAGCAGGACCATGGTTGTGTTTATATATGATACCCACCTCATCAGAGCCCATCTGAAAAGCCTCCCTACAAGCCGGCATCGTCGTTTTTTTCGACGACGAACCATTTTTCGGTTTCATCATGGGTTGTATCCACGACAAGGTGGACAACCCGGAGCTCCGGATAAATTCCCTTGAGATCTCCGAGATCCACAGGTTCGAATTTCGCGACGTTGTTCATATAAGCCTGTTCTGTCAATGCATTGGATTCGTAGTTCTCTTTGCTCCGTCGGGCGATCCTGGCCAGGGACACCTCCTTGGGACAACGGGTCTGCTGAATAACAAACGGGGCCCCGGTTGCGGCGGCGATCCCGGCGGCCCGCCTCCTGAGGGCCTGGGTCACAAAAGTGGCGTCGAAGAGAACACCCTGCCCCCGCTCCGCAAGCTCCTGCCCCATCCTGAACATTTCGTCATAGACCATCGTTCGCTTGTTCATGTTGGCGGCGACTTTTTCGTCGAAAATATCCTCCCCTCGAAGCACCTCCAGCCGTATCAGATCGGTGCGCAAAATCCGGTAACCTTTAAGAGCCGCAATAACCTCGGTCGTCTCTGTTTTATAGGAAGCAGGCAGACCGCAGGCTATCAACACCGTGCGGTCTTCAAGACACCGCTTCATGAAATCAATGAAAGGTTCTCTCATATTGTATTCTCCACATGTCGATTTTATTCAAAAAATAAAAATTTTTTCGGTTTACACCCGGTTGACCAAAGTCATCCGATATAACTGTATGCCAATTTGAAATAATCAGCCGCCGTTTCCGTAGCTTGCAGGCGCTTATCTTCTGATATATTCGCATCGTCAAGCTGAAAACTGTTGACTTTCCCCCGCACCATCGCACGGTAGACCTTGTAGAAGGTCAACAAGTCTTCGACATCATCGCCCTCGTCGGCATGTATGCGATAAAAATCCCACAGCCTTTCAGACTGCGCGGCGCCCCCGTGAAACTCGAGATCCATCAACAAAAACGCGAAATCCGCTATCGTATCGCAGTACCGGAAACGCTCGTTGAACTCGATGCAATCGATTACCGACACCTGATCCCCAAGGCAGACATGCTCCATATGGAGGTCTCCATGACAGTCACGGATTTTCCCTTGCGCTATCCTTGAAGCAAACAGTTCCCCACGGTTTGAAAAGAAATCCTCTGTCCAGTCTTTCAATCCAAAGAATGTCTTTTGGTCCATACTTCGGCCGATATAAGGCTCAATTTGCACAAAGTTTTCATCCGTGTTCACCTTAAAGGCGTCCGCTTCACCGAAGCGTTCGATTGCCGGGCCTCCGTCCGTCGTTCGATGGAACCTGGCGAGTACCTGGGCGATATCCCCGAGGTGACTCTCGGTCAGAGTCCCCTCGAAAAAAAGGGTTTTCATCAGGATATCTTCAGGCACTCTTTTCATCCTCACCGCATGGTCCACCGTTTCGCCTCTCCGGGATCCCAGCCGATAAGACTTTCCATCAAAAGTCACAGGGATGACATCCAGATATATCCCGGTTGAAAGGCGCCTGTTCAGTTCCACCTCCCTGGAACAATAATGCTTCCTCTTTTCAGGATCGGAAAAATCAAGAAAGCCGAAATTGACCGGTTTCTTGATTTTATATACAAAATTATCCGCTACAAAAACGATAGAAATATGTGTTTGTATAACTGAAACGTTTTTCGTTGGATCCGGCATTGAATCCGGCTTGCTCAAATCTTCAATAAGTTGTTTCATTATATCTCCCTGAATCTCGATTTTAATTCAGCCTGCTCCCCAACCCATTCCGGGATATCCAGCGTTCCCATGATGACCGGTTGCTGGTGACAATCGGAACCTCCGGTGACGACCAAATTTTCGCTGCGGGCGAATTCAAGGTAGGCGTCAATGGTTTCCGAAGTATGACTGGAGTGCCAACATTCGACCCCGTCCAGGTAGGGCAGCATTCTTTCTTTGATAATTTTATGCTGCTCCGCCAGGGATTTCGTCAGGGAAATCAATGAGGTACCCCTTGGATGGTTCGGGTGCGCAAGCACTATCAAGCCGCCCGCTCCCCTTATCAGGGCGGCGGCGTCCTCCAAAGAAACCGGCATTTTAGGAACGTTGCATTTTACCAGATACCGGTCGAAAGCCTCCTGTCTCGAGGCGGTGATTTGTTTTTTGACCAGGTAGTCGGCTATGTGAGGCCTGCCGAAAGTTCCGTCCACCGATTCCTCGATCGATTTGATGTCTTCGTCACCGAGCAAAGGCTTGCCTTCGGCCTTCAGCTCCGTGTTGACCTTCTCCATGATACGCTCAGCCCTCACCTGCCGGTATTCCCTTAGTTCTTCAAGTCTACCGGCAAGAGAATCATTTGTGATGTCAATGCCGTAGCCAAGGCAGTCCAGGCTGACCGACTTTCCGTCTCGATATCCGGGATCGGAAAATGAAATATTTATTTCGACACCGGTTATATAAGTCATCCGATGTTTACCCGCAAGATTCAAGGCATCTTCCTGGCATTTGATCGAGTCATGATCGGTTATGGAAATCAAGTTTATTGCCCTGCGCGCTGCTTCATCAAAAATTTCAACAAGCGGCATTCTGCCATCGGAGCCTTCCTTGGAGTGAATATGTAAATCTATTTTCAATATAATCCCCCATTTAAAAAATAAGATAAATCAATATATGCATGCGTTTTGTTATAGCAAGCTCAGCTTCAAGGTCAAGCTATTTCAGGTTATTCATTGACTTTCCCTGGCGCCTGCGGGCATAAGAGCGAAAGCGAAATGGTTGTGGTTGTAATCGAAATTCTCTCGGCGTCGGGGTCGAAAAGGCCGTCGATCAACGTCCGATACCGATGCCGATAGCGACCCCGACCCCGAGGGACATCGTTGTTTTGACTTTTTACGACCGCATCAATTCTTGAACTTTGATACGGAGGACTTTCCAGTGGAAAAAGCTATCAAAGAAGCAGCAGGATATATCGAAAAAAGAATCGGTCGAAAGACCGAGATATGCATGATAACCGGCACCGGCCTGGGTTCCCTTACAGGGTGCATGGATATCCAGGATCGAATCCCTTATGAGGAAATTCCACATTTTCCGCATTCCACTACCCAGAGTCACAGGGGTACGCTTGCGGTCGGCACCGTCAAGGGAAGACATGTCTGCGCTCTCGAAGGCAGGTTCCATCTATATGAGGGCTACACCCCCGCCCAGGTCGCTTTTTCTGTAAGAGTCATGAAGCTGTTGGGTGCAAAACGACTCTTCATTTCCAGTGCGGCAGGCGGCCTCAATCCGTTGTTTGCGCCTGCGGATTTGATGTTGGTGACGGACCATATCAACATGACGGCACACAATCCGCTTATCGGGGCCAACCTTGACCTCTTAGGCCCAAGATTTCCCGACATGGCCAAGGCTTATGACCCGGAACTCGTCGAACTCGCATCCAACACCGCCCTGGACATCAAAATCCCTCTTCAAAAAGGCGTTTATGCGGGAGTATCGGGGCCCAGCATGGAAACCTCCGCCGAAACAAGATTTCTCAGGATGACAGGCGCCGATGCAGTTGGAATGAGCACCGTACATGAGACGATAGCCGGCGTACACTGCGGGCTCCGTGTTCTGGCGATCGTTGCGATAACCAATGTTAACCTTCCTGATTGCATGGAGCCGGCATCACTGGATACAGTTATCGCAAACGCCCGAAAAGCCTCACCATCTCTTTCCAAGCTCTGGGAGGAAATAATCGCCAGGCTTCCTGATGCCCCCTGACAACATAAGGGTTGTTTCTGAGCCGTTTCGATGTTTCCCTTGACCGCGGCTCGTTCAAGTTGTATTTGACACACGACCCGCCGCTCACCGTTGGCGGCGCAATTTCAATATGGAGCGAGGATAATGAAAAAAATTGCTGTTTTACCCGGAGACGGGATAGGCCCGGAGATCATGGCCGAAGCCTTGAAGGTGCTCGACACGGTACGGGAGCGCTTTACGCTTGACATTGAATATTCCTTCGGCGACGTGGGGGGCGCCGCAATCGATAAACACGGCACAGCTCTACCGGCCGAAACCCTTGAATTGTGCAAGGAGAGCGATGCGATACTTTTTGGTTCCGTCGGTGGGCCCCGTTGGGACGGTTTGCCGCCGGAAAAAAGGCCTGAACGGGCCGCACTTTTAGCTTTGAGAAAACATTTCGCCCTTTTCTGCAATCTCAGACCCTGCAGAGTTTTTAAACCCCTGGCTGGTGCAAGTCCACTCCGTCCGGACATCGTGGGCGATGGGTTCGACATCCTTTGCGTCAGGGAAAACACCGGCGGCATTTATTTCGGTGAACCCAGGGGTAGAGAAGGACGCGGCGCCGAAGAAAGAGCTTTCGACACAATGGTATACTCGAGAATGGAAATCGAGAGAATCGCACGAATGGCTTTTGAGCTGGCGGGACGGCGCCGAAGTAAAGTAACGTCGGTGGACAAATCCAATGTCCTTTCGACCATGATGTTCTGGAAAGAAGTGGTTTCTGAGGTTGGTAAAAACTATCCACACATCGAACTCGATCATTTGTATGTTGACAACGCGGCGATGCAGCTCATAAAAAATCCCCGAAATTTCGATGTACTATTGTGTGGGAATATGTTTGGTGATATTTTATCTGACGAGGGCGCGATGTTGACCGGTTCCATGGGCCTGTTGGGCTCTGCCAGCATAAATGATGAAAAATTCGGCCTTTATGAACCGGCAGGAGGCTCGGCGCCTGATATAGCGGGTAAAGGAATCGCCAATCCAATCGCCCAGATTCTCTCGACCGCTATGCTGCTGAGATTCAGCCTGGAAGCCGAAACCGCCGCCCTGGCCATTGAGCGGTCCGTGGAGGAAGTTCTGCAAGGTGCTATCAGAACCGTCGACATCGCCAGGGATCCAAAAGCCTCGGTCAACACCGCCGCCATGGGAGATGCCATAGTTTCAGGGGTATTGCGTCAATGAGGGATCAACCGTTGAGCGAAGATTTTCTCCTCCTTTTCGACGCCGACAAGGAACAGAAAGTCATATCGGAGAAAGAATTCGGAAAACTTCTGGAGCCGATAGCAGGACAATTTCTGTTGATAGCTCATTACCTGCATGAAGCTGAGAATCCGCGGGAAACGGAACTGCTTCACATGGGCTTTATCGCAAACGTGATAAAGGAGTCCTCCGATGTCGAACATTTTCTGGACGTTTACAGCGCCAGGAACAACCTGAACTGGATTTTGTTCAGGGAGGCTGCCGCTACAATAAAAAATTTCAGCAAGACCGCTTTTTTACTCGGAGAGCTAAAAAAAACCGCCGGGCTGCATAGACATGTTCCACGACCGATCGAAGATTTTAACGAAAAAGCTGGATGGGCCGCCGGGCTCTTTGCCGATGCAATCGCCGGAGGTTTTGAAATTGTGCTGCAAGAACAGAAGCGCCTGAAGTTGAAACTTCCATCGACTGCACTACCGCCCCTACCCCGGTTTAAGGTGCCGGGTGAAATCATTCTCCCCCACACGATTGAAGATCCTGAGAGCACCGATGTGAGCCATTCAGTAAAAAAAATCGCTCATCGGTTCCAGGAAGTGGTAAAAAAAGTTGAATGGATAACCCAGATCGTAGATCTGGATGTGGATGGACTTTCCAATTTCATCCCATCAAAAATAAGCGAGCGCAGTATACGCAGCATAGGTGCGAATCTTCATAATCTGCTCTCCTGGTATGACACTTACGTGTTCGGCAATCGTTTCGAATCCGAATACCCGGTGTTGAAAGTCTTCAGGACGATTTTATCGGCCCAGGTCAATTTATTTAAAATCGCTACAATATTGAGCCATTACTACGAACGTCATTTGTTCATCATGACGCCTGCATCCGCGCAACTTGAAAAAATTATATCATCCCGCGACATTCTTCGAATTACTTTTCACGTTATCCTTTCTTCTTCACTCAAATTGTTCGAAGCCGGTGGGAACATCGCCACTTCACTGCTGGACGAACTTGTTGAGATCGTCACCTATGAACTGCCGGTGCCAAAAGACCTCGGTTTTCACGCAAGGCCTTCAACCCGGGTGGCAAAGGTGGTCAAACACTACGGCGCCGATGTCAAAATGCTGGTGGACGACCAGGTTTTCGATGCAAGCAGTGTACTATGGCTTCTAAGCGCCGGAGGATACATATTGACGAAGGGCCTCGACAAAGTTCGTTTCCAGGGTGATAAGCGGGCACTTGATGATCTCAAGCTGCTGGCGAGGTACAACTATGGTGAAACCAAAGACGGGAAAGACTCCCCTCTTCCCGAGGCGCTTGTATACCTCAATTGACCGTATTCAAAGCTTTTTACCCAACCGTCTCCATCATGACTTCCAACGAAGCCGTCAAGCTTGACTATAGGTTTTAGGCCTTTTCGCTGTTCCATTGAAATGCTTTATGTGTTAAAATCATTTTTTGGTAATTAAATAATATAAACAGATCTTAATTAATATTAAATGAGGATTGGTAATGACAAATAAAGTTTCGGGTTCAGTGGAAATGATTTCAATCGAAAATGCCGCAGGTACGATTCTCGCTCACGACGTTACGGAAATAAGAGCGGGCGACTTCAAAGGCGCTGCATTTAAAAAAGGCTATGTAATCAAATCCGAAGACATTGAACACTTGAAGCGACTCGGAAAAGAGCACCTTTTCGTACTCAAACCCGGCCCGGACGATGTTCACGAAGATGACGCCGCCTCCAGTCTGGCAGCGGCCCTGTCCGGCCCCGGTGTGATTTATTCGGACACTCCGGTTGAAGGGAAGCTTACCCTGCAGGCGGCTTACAAAGGTCTTTTGAAAATCGACACAGATTCATTGACAAAGCTTTGTTCCATCCCGGAGATATGCTGCGCCACCCGGCATACAAACACCGTGGTAGAGCGCTCTGACGCGGTGGCGGCTACAAGAGCGATCCCATTGTTGATCGACCGCCATGTTCTTGATCGAGCAGTGGCGATAGCCGGAGTCGGAGACGGTATACTCAGAGTGGAGCCCTTCTCCACGCTTAAAGCCGGAATCGTGGTCACCGGGAATGAAGTTTATTCCGGCCGTATAAAGGACAAGTTCGGCGCCGTGCTCACGAAAAAACTCGAAGCATTCGGGTGTGAGGTCATGGAGCCTGTTTTAAGTCCCGATGACAGCAAGGTCATCCGAAAATGCATAGAAGACCTTCTTGCCGGGGGTGCAGGTTTAATTCTTGTTGCGGCGGGAATGAGCGTGGATCCGGACGACGTCAGCCGTCAAGGTATCGCGGAGGCTGGAGCAGTCGATATCGTTTATGGAACCAGCATACTGCCGGGAGCGATGTTTTTGTCAGGCAGGATCGGGGAAGTTCCTATTCTTGGAGTTCCTGCTTGCGCGCTTTATTACAGGGCCACCGCACTCGACCTGATCCTGCCGAGGGTACTGGCCGGCGAAAAAATCACGAGGCTTGATATCGCAAAGCTGGCTCACGGAGGACTATGCCTGAACTGCGAGCATTGCCGTTACCCGATATGTCCGTTCGGCAAATAGCGGACTCGAGTACAGCTTTCAAGCCGGGATCGGCAAAACCATGGTAAAAGCTCCTTGACAATTCAGCTCCGTTTCCTATACAAAAAAGCAGTTTCAGGCGGTGTGAAAAGATTTGATTGGTATAAATTGATCATGCGCCTTCCGGGCTTGAGCCTTATGATACCTCCACAATTACTTTTTGAACCTTGCTGGATTTTATGCAGGGGAGGAGTGGCTTCTGCTGGTCCGGAGATTTTTTACATCCCCAGGCCGGCACATTTTGATATTATAAGCATGATGCCTGATATTCGTTTGAAGAGTGAGGTCGAGTTTTCACTCTGAAAAAAGAGGAAAGTCGTGAAGAACGCAAATATCCCCCGTTATAGCATTTACATCGGCGCAGCCGTTCTGTTTGCAACAGCATTCGTCTGTTACACGGCTTTCCCCAAGGCCCCGCCCGAAGAACCGCTCCGGATAATACTGGAAAACACGGGTGGAGCGGTTTTTTTCGATCATAAACGTCATATGTCTGAAAATCATTATGACATTACCTGCACCGAGTGCCATCATATGTGGGATGAGGGTGACACCAACCCCCCGTCATGCACCGCCTGCCATGAAGCTCAAGGCGAAGACCCGATGAAACGCTATGATGCGATGCACCTTCTATGCATCGGTTGCCATGAAGACACAGGCACCGCTTCGGTTAAATGCGCCGGCTGTCATATGTCCGGCTGAAAAATTCTGGAATCCTCTGAGCATTGGTTTGAGTTCAGCGTCAGGAGGTGTTCATGATCAGCAAATCCTTTTTCGGCCCGGCAAAAACCGCGCTAAGGTTTCCGGTGCTCGAAAATATACACAAAGAGATCCCAATCCGTGTTCCGGAACCTGAAACGGCGTTTTTGCATGTTTATCACAAGGGCGTTCACCCCCCAAGCGGGATAAAACCAATCAGTACCGGCGATGAATTGAAGACCGGCCAGTGTATCGAAGTGGATCAGGATGATGTGCGGGCGTCGGCCGTGTCTCCCGTGACCGGCGTTGTCTCAAGGATGTCCACGCAAGCCGGATATGGTGAAAAACCTTATGTGGAAATAGTTTTAAAAGTCGATCGCGAGGAACAATTCGACACAACGTTCCGGGAATCTTTGAAGGAGCCCGCCAGCCCGGCGGTTCTGCCTTTTCTGGACGCACTGCCCGGAAATACCGATTTTTCCTTTATCTCGTCTCTTCCCAAGCCCATTCGCGCATTTATCGTCTGCGGCATTGATACCGAGCCGTTTATGACTACAAATCAATACATTCTTGCAGCCAAAACAGAAGAACTTAATACCGGGATAGAACAACTCCGGCGGTTATTCCGGGGTTCCAAAGTATTCTTGATAGCTCCTCCTTATCTTCAAGCCATGGCGCGCACGACACGTGCCGAAGTCGCGGTCGTTGATCCGGTTTACCCTTTTACACTGCCTGAAATGGTCTTGAAAAAAACTTTTAATGTCGAGATTCCGGCCGGAAAAAGGATCGAAGAGCTGGGAGTAGCTTTCATAACCGCCGAGACACTAGTGGGGCTGGCTGAAGCATTCGAAACAGGAACACTTCCTGTTCACAAGCATCTGACCGTGATAGCCAAAACCGGGGACGCGGCGTTGGTCAAGGCAAGAATAGGGACAACGGTCAAGGAGGTTTTTTCCACCACCGGGATTCACGCTTCTCCGGGTGATTTGCTTGTGCAGGGGGGGCCTATGACCGGAAGAAGCATTCATTCCGAAAACATGCCGATTTTGAAAAATACCGAGGCACTTCTTATTCGAGACAAAGCAAAAATCCCGTTCAGTTCGGATTCCCACTGTATAAATTGCGGCGAATGCATAAGGGCCTGCCCTGCCGGCATACCCGTCAACATGCTTGTGAGGGTGTTGGAAAACGGGCTCTGGGAAGACGCAGTCGGTCTTTATGATCTCGATGCATGTATAGAATGCGGGCTCTGCAGCTATGTCTGTCCTGCGAAAATACCTGCCTTTCAATACATCATGCTTGGCAAACACGAGGTCGAAAGGTTGGCCCGCGCGGAGGAATTCCATGTTTAAGGATAGATATTTTGTAGGCAAGCATGCCCCTTTTCTCCATAACGGCAGCAGCCTGGCAGCCAGGAACTGGAATGTGATTTTGGCGGCTATGCCTGCGGTTGTCTTCGGAATTCTGCAGTACGGCGCACCAGCTCTTGGGGTGACGGCCTTGAGCATATCTTCGGCCATGATATGGGAAACGATCATGAAACGGCTCTTACGGCGTCCCCATGGCGTACTCAACGGAGAAGCCGCACTGATAGGCCTGCTGCTGGCGATGTTGATGCCGGCCACTGCTCCCTGGTGGGTCGTCGTGATCGGCACATTCGTTGCCATCGTGATCGGCAAAGAAATCTATGGAGGAACCGGCTGTAATCCTTTCAACCCGGTTTTGGTGGCGATGGCGGTGCTTATGCTGTCTTGGGAGGGAATCCTTGATTTTGAAAAGGCCCTGGTTAATTACGACATGGATTTCACGATGCTGACTCCGCTTGCAGCAATGAAAAATTTCGGTGCCGACAGCGCCGAAGCTTATGCAATTACCGATATGCTGATCGGCAGGCAGGCCGGGGGAATAGGCTCCACTTTCGGCATAGGGCTTCTTGCAGGCGGTGTATATCTTATAGCCAAGGGGATCGTCAGATGGGAAATCCCTGTTTCCTTTCTCGCCGGTGTTTTTTTTACTGCGCTTGTTTTTAAAACCGCTGCTCCTGATGCCTACGGGCCTCCCCTGCTCCACCTTGTGACGGGATACACCCTGATAGCCGCGTTTTTCCTTGCACCTGAAGATTCTTCATCGCCGGTAAACCTGGTTCCCATGATCATTTACGGTGCCGGTGCCGGCTTTTTGACGATTCTTATCCGAAACATTGGAGGATTTGTGGACGGATGTGTCTTCGCCATACTAATGATGAATGTTGCAAATCCTCTTATCGATAAAATACGGCCAAGAGCCCTGGGAAAGGGGATTAAGCATGCGTGAGATGTTGAAGCTCTTTCTTACAATCGTGGTGTTCAGCGCGGTGGCCGGCGGCCTGCTCGCCACAGTCCGCAGTGCCACCAGGGACCGTATCGAGTTCCAACAGCTCGTATTCGTTAAAGGACCAACGATCCGCCATATAATGGAAGGATCTTCGAATAACCCTGTTGAAAACAGTTTCAAATTAGTCGACGGGGATGTTGAACGGACTTTCTTCAAGGGAAAATTCGACGGTAGTTTCAATACGGTGGCCTTCGAGACGCACGCTGCAGGGTATGGAGGAGAAATAGGTGTTATCGCCGCGATAAACATCGACACGGACCGTATAGTGGGTGTCGGGGTTACAACTCACAGTGAAACTCCAGGGGTCGGTTCGCGCGCCAAGACGGACCCTTCCTTTTCAAGGCAATTTGAAGGTTTACCTGTTGCAAAGCCTTTCAGCGTAAAAGCCGACGGCGGCGAGATAGATGCTCTGAGCGGGGCCACGATAACCTCACGCGGAGTTTGTGCGGCGGTCTCCGAGATCGCCGATACCTACACCCGGCTCAAAGATAAAATCCTAACGGAGATGAAATCCTAGGTTCCAAAGGAGTCAACGGTTTATGGCAAAAACTACGGTTCAGGAATTCACCAAAGGATTATGGGCCGAGATTCCGCCGTTTCGGTTGGTGCTCGGTTTATGCCCTACCCTTGCGGTCACCAAAACCGTGGAAAACGGTGTAGGTATGGGCATCGCCACCACTTTCGTTCTGGTGTGCTCGAACGTCTTGATCTCAATGCTGCGTTCAGTGATTCCCAAAAAAGTGCGAATCGCCTGCTTCATTGTTGTGATAGCTACTTTTGTAACCATCGTGGAACTGGTTATGCAGGCTTTCGCCTATCCTCTTTTTCTTAAGCTGGGCATTTTTATACCGTTGATCGTTGTCAACTGCATCGTGCTCGGGCGCGCCGAGGCCTTCGCAGCCAAGAATGGGCCTGTGCCTTCCCTCGCGGACGGGCTGGGCATCGGAATCGGTTTCACCCTGTCATTGACCGCACTTGCTGCAGTCAGGGAAATTTTCGGAAGCGGCACCTTCACCGTGCCGGTTTCCGGACTCGCGGTGCCTGTTTTCGGACCGGAATTCCAGCCTTTTTCCTTCATGGTGGAAGCTCCGGGAGCCTTTGTCTGCCTCGGGCTGATGTTATGCATTATGAACATGTTCGGGAAGAAATAGAAAGGTTCGAACCGGTTTTCCAGGCTGCAAGGAGAAAATCATGAGTGACCTTATATTGCTGGCTATAAGTTGTATTTTCGTTAATAACATTTTGTTAATGCAATATTTGGGGAATTGTCCATTCCTGGGAGTTTCAAAGCGAATGGAAACGGCCACCGGGATGGCAATGGCGGTGGTATTTGTGTTGGTGATGGCGGGAGCCATGACATGGATAACAAATGAGTTCATTTTGAAGCCATTCGGCTACGAATATCTTCGAACGCTGGCCTTCATTTTGGTTATCGCATCTCTAGTTCAATTCGTAGAAATGTTTTTGAGAAAAGCCGTCCCAACGCTTTACGCCGGCCTGGGAATTTTTCTTCCCCTTATCACCACAAATTGCGCGGTTATGGGAGTGTGCCTGATAAATATAAAAGAGGAATACAGCTTCATTGAAGCCCTTGTATCTTCATTGAGCTATGCTATCGGCTTCGGGCTCGCGTTGATTCTTTTTGCCGCCGTCAGAGAGCGGATCATACTGGCGCGGGTACCAAAACCACTGCAAGATACATCCATAGGACTCGTTTCGGCGGGAATGCTCTCTCTAGCATTCTTCGCTTTCAAAGGCATGGTATAGTCGTGTGCAGGCACCGGCGCGACCTGCAGCCGTTTCATCGATAGGAGGTAGCACATGCTGGGTGGCATTTTGGTTATGGGGGCTCTGGGCATCGTTGTAGGGGCGGGGCTCGCCATCGCTTCCAGGCTTTTCTATGTATATATCGATCCCAAAATTGAGGCCGTCGAAGACGCCCTTCCTGGGGCCAACTGCGGAGGCTGTGGTCTGCCGGGATGCAGCGCAAACGCAGCAGCCATAGTGCTGGGCAAGGCGTCGCCGAATTCATGCGTGGCAGGCGGCCCGGAAGTCACCGCGGCAATAGCTGCGATCCTGGGCGTGGAAGTCAAGGAAAAAGAACCTGAATTTGCAAAGCCAGGCTGTACCTACGGCCCGGCTGAAGCCGAATTGAAGTATTTTTACGACGGCATAACCGATTGCCGCGCCGCCGCACTTCTTGACGGTGGTTACAAAGTGTGCCATATCGGCTGTCTCGGGCTCGGAACATGCGTAAAGGCCTGCCCTTTCGATGCGCTTTCGATGGGCCCGGACCATCTACCTGTTGTAGATCAAGCCAAATGCACCGGCTGTGGCGCATGTGAGCGAGCCTGTCCAAAACACATCATAACACTTACATCCAGGGCGATCCGCCTGATGCACCTCAATGCGCTCGGCGACTGCCTCGCACCCTGTCAACAGCGCTGTCCCGCCCAGGTGGACATCCCCCTATACATAAATCTCACGGCCCAGGGCCGTTACAGGGATGCACTTCAGGTCATCAAAGAAAGCGTCCCCATGCCCCTTTCGATCGGCAGGGTCTGCCCTCACTTCTGCGAGACGGTCTGCAGGAGAAACGAGGTTGATGAACCTGTCAATATCAACCATATAAAGAGATTCTGCGCGGATGCCGAATTAAACAGCGGCGGCAGGTACGAAACCTATCTGGCACCTCTTTCCGGTAAACGCGTGGCTATCGTCGGCGGCGGTCCAGCCGGCCTTGCAGCCGCTTACTACCTCCGCCGGCTCGGTCATGCTTCAACGATATTCGAGGCCATGCCCAAGCTTGGCGGCATGCTGCGCTACGGCATCCCCGAATACCGCCTTCCGAAAAAGATTCTCGACTGGGAAACTGAAGGTATAACCGGTCTCGGAGACATTGAAGTGCGTTTCCAAACCCGTATGGGTGAGGATTTCAACCTCCAGAGCCTCAAAGAAGAAGGCTTCGATGCCGTGTTCCTGGGTGTAGGCGCATGGGGAAGCAGAAACATGAGGGTGGAAGGTGAAGACCTCGAAGGCGTGCTGTCGGGCACACAGTATCTAATTCGGATGGGCCTCGAAGAAGATGTAAAAATTGGGCGGAAAGTCGTTGTAATAGGCGGCGGAAACACCGCCATCGATGCGGCTCGAACATCCTGGAGGCTCGGCGCCGACGAGGTGACCGTCCTTTACCGAAGGAGCAGGCAGGAGATGCCGGCCGCCGACTACGAAGTCGCCGAAGCAGAAGCCGAAGGAATAAAATTTCATTTTCTTGCGGCACCAACAAAACTCATCGGTGAAAACGGGAAGGTCAAAGGAATTGAATTCCTGCGGATGGAGCTCGGAGAACCGGACGACAGCGGCAGGCGAAGGCCCGTTCCGGTCGAAGGCACCGAAACGGTTATAGATGTCGACAATGTGATTGCAGCAATAGGGCAGTTCGCTCTTTATGACGTAGAAGCACTCAAATGCCAGGACGGCGATGTGGTGATGACCCGATGGAACACCGTCGAGGTGAACCCCGACACCGGGCAGACCAATATAGACTGGGTATTCGCAGCCGGTGACGGTGTAACCGGAGCCGCTACCGTGGTTGAGGCTTTCGGCGGTGCACGCAAAGCCGCCGCCGCCATTCATCGCTTCCTCGAAGGAGAAAAAAGGATCGCCCTGCCGGCTGATCTTCGCAAAGAGGTATGGGACGGTGCATCAAAGGATGAATTGAAGCTTCTTCCCAGGATACCGCGCAACAAGATGCCGGATATTGATGTCGAACAACGTTGCGGTTCCTTTATGGAAGTGGAGCTGGGTTTCAGTGAGGAGCAGGTGCAAAACGAGGCAGGCAGGTGCCTGCAGTGCGGGCTTTATTGTTTCCGGCACAACTAGTCGGAGTCGGATGATCGTTTTATTATTGCTGTTATATGGGGAGAAGACCAAGGGTTTCGTGACGATTTACGGTCTGCAAACCTGAGTATCACAAAATAAGTTGCCATGGTGCCGAACCCGGCTACAACCGATACGACGTCCTCGGAGACACCCTCTAAGGCGACAAATCCCCTTCCCACCAATGCACCTGCCACAAGCGCCAACACAGGAAAAATATAAGCCACCAATGTAGATTTTAAAAAAGAGGCGGAGCCCATGCTCAAACGAACCCTGTCGCCGGTGCGGCAGCCTGCGCTATTTTCAACCTGCACTACAATACCTTTGCCGAATTCCACCTTGCATTCGGATCTTGACGGGCATGAAGCGCAGGCCGAAGATCGCTCAACCCTCACCCATGCCGAGCGGGCATCCGTCTTTTCGATAATACCCTGTTCAGTAAGCTCCATTCCACACTACCGGACCGGATCAGTTTCTCATGATGCCTTAAGAAGTTGAAGTATCTTCTCAAGTTCTTTTTTTATCTCTTTAATAATCGTGTTATTTTCCGCCGAATCACCCCTCTTTTCCCTTAAGCGGCGACGCGCTCCTTCAATCGTCATTTTTTCGGAATAAAGAAGGTGTTTTATCTCGAGAAGCAATTCCAGGTCTTTTCGTCGGTATGTGCGCTGTTTGGAATCAGCTCTCCTGGGTTTGAGCTGTGGGAACTCGTTTTCCCAGTACCTGAGTACCGAAGGTTCCGTGCCAACGATTCGAGCGGCCTCCCCTATCCGGAAGTATCGCTTGTCATCGGGAATCAGGGTCATCGCGTCACCCCTCTCTCAATCGGCCTCCTGTTTCGGCGCAAATCGCTTCGATGATCGACTCATGAAGCGCGTTGACAGTGGCCCCGTCCAATGTTGATCCCGGTGAACGGTAACAAATCCTGAACGCTATCGCCCTCTCCAAGCCGGAATCCCCCTCCCTGTCGTAGATATCAAAAAGGGAGACATCTTCAACGAGTTCCCCGCCTTTTTCACGGATAACACATTCAATCGCCGCACATTTTACATCCGGGTCTACTATTACCGAAAGGTCGCGATATACAGCGGGAAATTTCGGGTAAGGCTTAAACAAAGGAGGCCTTCCCCACCATTGCAAAAGTGGGGCTGCATAAAGCTCGAATAAATATACCTCTCCTCCATCTTTCGAACGGCAGAATTCCGTCACCGCCCGTGAAGCTTTCCCCACGACGCCCAGCACTTGATCCCCGGCGCTTATGCAGGCCACCGGCCCTTCCTTATCGTACCCAGGCGAATCATGACCTTCAGTGAAGACGGCATTGTCCACGTGGATGCCGTCAAGCAGCGTTTCAACAACACCCTTGACATGGTAGAAATCAACAGGCTTTTCGTTTCCATACCATTCCTTGCGATGGTAAAGCCCTGTCATCAACCCTGACACCATCGTCGTCTCTAACGGAAGATCGTCATCCGAAGGAGTGAAAATCTTTCCCCATTCAAACAGCTTCAAATCCTGCTCTCCCCGGGATATGTTGGTCCTCGCGGCCCCGGCGACTCCAGGGATCAAAGAAGTCCGCATCACGGATTGATCGATCGAAAGGGGATTCATAAGAGAAACAAAATTCCGGAGCAGATGCTCTTCCGGCACATCAAGCAGACCGACCGAATCCCGAGATGTAAAACTGTAGGAGATAACTTCCGAAAATCCACTCCCCACTAAAATCTCCCGGATCTTGTCCCTTAAGGAATATTCCAGACTTGCCGGCTTGCTACAAGGACGAACGGCCGGGAAAGTGACCGGAATATTTTTATAGCCCTCGATCCGTGCCACTTCTTCCACAAGATCGATCTCCCGATCAATGTCCATCCGGAAGGAAGGCGGTGTGACAGTTAGATTTTCTCCCCTTTCTTCGACCTGCATTTGAAGCGAGGAAAGATGCTTTCCTACAGTGTCAATGTCAAGATCAGTCCCTAGTATCCTGTTCGTTCTCTCCACCCTTAATTCAATCCGCGGACGAGTAAAAGAACGTGGACGCGCATCTATAAAACCGTCGGCGACCTTTCCACCCGCAAGTGAAACAATCAACGAGAGGCATCTTTTGAGCGCTATCGGCGTTCCTTCCGGATCGACTCCGCGTTCGAACCTGTAGGACGCCTCTGTAGAAAGTCCGAGCCGCCTGGAGCCTCGCCTTATTGTCACCGGGTCAAAATAGGCGCTTTCCAGGAGAACATCAGTCGTGCCTGCAAAAATTTCCGAATTGAGACCTCCCATTATACCGGCAATTGCAACCGGCCGCGCACCGTCACAAATCATCAGAATTTCACTGCTGAGCGTTCTCGTATCACCGTCCAAAGTTGTGAAGCGTTCACCCTCCTCGGCCCGGCGCACTATAATCCGGTTTTCGGAAACCCTTTTGTAATCAAAAGAATGCAGAGGTTGACCGGTTTCAAGGAGAACGTAATTGGTTGCATCAACAACATTGTTTATAGCTCTCAAACCGCACGCATGAAGCC
Organism: Desulfatiglandaceae bacterium; assembly: GCA_046498185.1. Lineage (GTDB taxonomy): Bacteria > Desulfobacterota > DSM-4660 > Desulfatiglandales > Desulfatiglandaceae > CAYXDR01. Next base: position 42,343 of record JAWOBE010000049.1, read on the forward strand.
TGTATCTCAGCCAGAAAGGGCTGGGTGCCAGTTGGACCCCCTGCACCAAGCCCGCGCAATACCTGGGGCAACCCTCGGAGTCCTCTATTGTAACGTCCACGAGTGAAGATATCGGGGGCCCGTTTCCTTCTATATCAAAATCGCGCAGGCGCAGTTTGGAACCGGTGACGGCTGCTATTTCCCTGGCTATTCCCTCGACCGAAGTCCAATCCGGACGATTGGGTGTCACAGACACTTCGAAAACCCAGTCAGGAAAAGGCAGAACGGAGCTGAGAGGAGTTCCTGGGGGCACATCATCATCAAGCAACATAAGCCCCTCGTGATCGTCTGTCAGCCCCAGCTCATCTTCGGCAAGCAGCATGCCGTATGATTTCTCTCCCCTTATGGTGGATTTACGGATTTCCAGGCCATTAGGAATCCGCACCCCGTGAGCCGCAAACGGTGCGACCATTTCCTCTTCAAGGTTCGGAGCTCCGCATACGACCTGCAAGGTCTCTTCCCCTGTATCCACGTCACAAAGCTTGAGACGGTCCGCCCCCGGATGGGGCCTGACCCTCATGATACGGGCTGCTGTAATCCGATCTAACGATTCACCAACCGGCTCGATTGAATCCACTTCGAGACCGGCCATGGTCAGCAATTCTCCCAGTTGCTCCGGATCCACCCGGATATCCACAAAATCTTTCAGCCAGTTATAGTTGACTTTCATCTGTAACGCCCGGAAATACTATTGTTTTACACATTAAATGCCGCGTTGATTAGAACTGCCGCAGGAATCTCATATCATTTTTAAAAAACAGCTGTATGTCGTCTATTCCGTATTTCAACATCGCGATGCGTTCAACTCCCATTCCGAAAGCAAAACCGGAATATACCTCCGGGTCGTAATCAACAAAACCGAAAACAGCAGGGTCCACCATACCGGAGCCCAGTATCTCAAGCCACCCTGTACCGCCGCATGTCCGGCATCCCCCGCCCCCGCATATCACGCACCTTATGTCCACTTCCGCGCTTGGTTCGGTGAACGGAAAAAAGCTGGGTCGGAAACGCAGTTCAGTGTTCATACCGAACATTTGATGCAAGAAACCTGTAAGAGTCCCTTTAAGATCCCCCATCGTCACGTTACGGTCAACAAGAAGTCCTTCCACCTGATGAAACATAGGGGTGTGGGATACATCGGAATCTCGGCGGTAAACCTTGCCGGGTGCAATGACAGCCACGGGAGGCCGCTGTTTTTCCATCACCCTTATCTGTATCGGTGAAGTATGTGTCCGTAGCACCACGTCGTCGGATATATAGAAAGTGTCCTGCATGTCCCTGGCCGGATGATCCTTGGGAAGATTGAGCGCCTCGAAATTATAATAATCGAGTTCAATATTAGGCCCCGTGACAATACTGAAGCCCATTCGTTCGAAAATCCTCGATATTTCGGAGAGAACCTGCGTAATTGGATGAATGTGCCCCCTCAAAGGTCTTCGACCGGGAAGCGTTATATCGACAGCAGGCGTTTTCCGCGCGGATTTGCGCTCGGCCAGTTCGCTTCTGATCTCTTCAAAACGCGCGATTATCCTGTTTTTAACTGTATTGGCAAGTTTACCCAGCTCAGGCCGCTCGGCCGGGTCAACACTGCCCAGCATGCGCATAACCGAGGTAAACTCACCCTTTTTTCCAAGGTAGGCTATTCTGAATTCTTCCAGAGAATCGTTATCCCGGACAGTCTCTAGGACCTCCATCGCCTTTTTTTCAAGTTCAATAAGTTTTTTTTTCATATTCCAGCCCGATAGCCGGCAGTATTTTATTGAGCCATCTCGACAATACGCGAAAATGCCTGGGGCTCGCTGACCGCCAGATCCGCGAGCATTTTTCTATCCAGCGTAATACCTGCTGCGTTCAACCCCCCCATAAGCCTGCTGTAGGACATTCCATGCTCTCTCGCCGCAGCGTTTATTCGCATGATCCACAGACCTCTGAACTCCCTCTTTCTAACCTTACGGTCTCGATAAGCGTAGTTTCCCGCTCTGGCGACCGCTATCTTAGCGGCCTTGAACTGCTTACCAGGCCCTCCCCTGTATCCCTTCGCGGCCTTGAGTACTTTGTTCCTGCGCCGCCTGGCTTTAAAACCCCGTTTAACTCTAGGCATTATCTGTTCCTCGCTCCTATGATTTTATGCAACGCCGAAACCCCGGCGATGGCATTTCAAATGCCGCAATTAAAGATACGGCGTGAGTCTTCGCACATGACCCATATTGCTTGAATGAACAAGCGCCGATTTCCTGAGACGCCTTTTCCTTTTGGTGGATTTCGACGTCAGGATATGGCTGGAATAAGCCTTGTTCCTTACTATTTTTCCAGTACCTGTAACTTTGAATCTTTTTGCAGCGCCTCGATTAGTTTTTAACTTAGGCATAACATCCTCCAGTATTTTTCCTCGAAAAAAACATAAGCCGGTGCATTCCCGCAGACCGGCATAAGCCAAGCCGTTTTCTGCCGAAACAAAACGAAAAAGGCTCGAAGTATGTCTTGATTATTTGGGAAAGATAACCATCGTCACCTTGTTCCGTGCTTCCCGGGTGGGAGCCTGCTCCACTGTTCCCACATCAGAAACGCCTTCCGCGACCCTGTTTAGCAAATCGACTCCGACATGTATAAAACTCATTTCACGGCCTCGGAAAAACACGGTGACCTTAACACGATCCTTCTTTTCCAAAAATTTCCTGAGATTTTTTATTTTGAACCCCAGATCGTGATCCTCGGTATTGGGCCTTAGTTTTATCTCCTTGAGCTGGGTGGTTCGGCTTTTCTTCTTGGCTTCCTTGCCCTTTTTGCTCACCTCGTATTTGAACTTCCCGTAATCCATGATCCGGCACACGGGAGGCTCTGAATTGGGAGCTACTTCCACGAGATCCAAACCTGCCTCTTCGGCTGCGTGCAATGCATCCTGGATTCCCTGGATACCCAACTGTTTTCCGTCAGCGGAAATCAACCTGACCATCCTCGCCAGAATCTGTCCGTTGATTCTGACTTCGTCTGCTTTCTTTCCTATGGTTCTACCTCCTTTGCTGGCAGTCTTCTGTTACAAGGTCGATAAATTGCTCGGTGCTCATCATCGAAAGATTGCGACCGTCCCGCGCCCTGGGTTTAACTTTTCCCTGTTCACATTCCTGGTCACCTATCACCAACATATACGGTACCTTCTGAAGTTGAGCCTCTCGAATCTTCAATCCCAATTTCTCGTTCCTAAAATCGCCCTCCGCCCGGATATCCTTATCCTTAAGCGTTTGGAGGACGGTCTCAGCATATGGTGTATTCCTGTCGGTTACAGTCAAAACCGATGCCTGGACCGGCGCAAGCCATAATGGAAATGCGCCCGCGTAATGCTCTATCAAAATGCCTATAAATCTTTCGATAGCCCCGAGAATCACTCGGTGAACCATTGCGGGCCTGTGTTTTGAACCGTTGGAATCAATATAAAACAAATCAAATCTTTCGGGAAGGGCAAAATCACATTGTATGGTGGCACATTGCCACTGTCTGCCCAGGGCGTCACGGAGTTTGACATCTATCTTGGGCCCATAAAAAGCACCGTCCCCGGCATTGATTTCATACTGAAGGCCGCTGTCCTCCATGGCACTGATTAAAGCATTTGTAGCCCTTTCCCATGCATCGTCCGAACCGATCGATTTTTCAGGCCGGGTACTTATTTCCAGATCATAGTCAAACCCGAAAATACCCATGATATCTTTAACGAAATCGAGCACTCCCTTAATTTCGCCATCGAGCTGATCCGGAGTGCATATGATGTGTGCATCATCCTGGGTGAATTCCCTTACCCGCAGCAAGCCATGAAGCACTCCAGAACGTTCATGCCGATGCACGGTGCCAAGCTCGAAGTATCGCTTCGGCAAATC